>CAZFHR010000115.1:0-4885 GCA_964519115.1 uncultured Candidatus Izemoplasmatales bacterium | reverse complement strand
CGGAGGAGATAATAGGTCCCGAACACCGAAGCCTTGTTGCCCTCGGGAGCGAGGGAAACGATCAATGCCTTCCGGGTCGGCTCGCCGAATTCCTTCAGACCCCGGATCACAAACGCAAAGAGCAGCAGGGGCAAGGTCGTGGAGAACAGCAGTACGACCGGGAATATCGTGAAGAATACAAAGGAAATGGTAATGATGAGTTTATGCGATATCTTCTCGGAAAGATAGGCGACGGGGATATAGATGAGCATCGCCGTCACCATCTCCACGACCGTGAGCAGACTGAACGAAGTCGCCGAGATGCTGTTGTTCTGCATGATCCAGACGACGACGAACGCATAGGGAATCTGTTCGGCGAAGCGGATGAAGATGTCGCTGATCAGGAGTGTCCGGAGATTTTTCGAGATCTTGACGAATGAGTCTCTCAACCGGGGACGGGAAGCCGCTTTGGCTGGCGCATCGGCGATGTAGCGCTGAATGAACCAGAGGGCGAAGGCCCCCAGCAGAAAGGCGATGCCAAAGGAAATCCGGGCACCGGTCCGGATGCCGTAGAGAGCGATGAAAAGAGCGCCGACGACGGGACCAAGGGCCATCGGAATCCGGCGCACGAGAGAATGGAGCGAGACTCCCATCGTCTGTTTTTCCTTCTTCACCGTCGCCGAGATGAGCGACAGGATCGCCGGCAGCGACAGTGCCGTCCAGGAAATGAAGAAGACCGCTCCGATCAGCACCGCCTGCCAGACCGGGAAGACGATGATGATCGCATACCCGAGCATGGCGATGCCGGTATAGAGGAACAGCGCTTTCTTATATCCCAGCCAATCGGAGACGTAGCCGCCGACATAGGCGTAGATGGCACTAAGAAAATTGTCCATCGAGTTGAGCAGGCCTACGGCAAAGGTCGAACCACCGATCGCCAGCAGATAGACCGGGAGAAATCTTTCTCCCATTTTTTCACCCAGACCGAGGACGATCGCCATCAGCAACATGAAGACCATGCTTTTGTTAAGTCCGAAAAACGCCTTTATCTTCTTTGGTTCCGTCGATTTTTCATTCATGAAAAGGCCTCGTAATCAACCATTTGAAATACGGACAGGTATTCCGGCACGTGATCGGAAAGGAATATTGATTTCAGGATGCCTTTATTTTTGCCCAAAGAAGGCGTAGAGTGCATCATAGAGGAAGAATTCCTTTTTCAGGGTTTCATGATCGCTGGCGCTTGCCAGCCGGTAGCCGGTGGCGAGGATTTCCAGGGCCTTTGCCAGGGGATCATCGTCCTCATGGCCGGTATCCGCCAGGTTGACGATTTTCTGGATCCTGACGAGCGCCGGGTCGGCACCAAGGTCATACTTCTTCATCAGGGCGTCAAACGAACATTCATCGCCGTGATGACCGAGTTCGACGCCTTTCATGTCAAAAACGATGCCTTCCTTGATCGATGCCGGATCGGTATCCCGGGGGACGAAGACGAATTCGGCATCCGCATCGATGAAGCGGCGGATCAGCCACGGACAGGCGACTCGATCGACGTGGACTTTTTCCCGTGTTACCCATTTCATAGGATGTTCCTCTTTTCTTTTCGATTTCATTGCTCGCATTTATTTTATCACAACGCCGTCGGTCTGTATCGCCATTTGCCGAGAATGGGTGCTTTCTTGACAATTCAGGCATCGGATGTACGAAAAGAGCCGTTAACCGCAGGGCCGGATGCCGGCGTTTTGGCTTGGACGCACTAAAATAAAGCGTAAATATCAAGCGTTTATTTACTCTGATCGCAAAATCGGGTATAATGCAATGTTGGACAGCGGTGGTGTCACCCGCACCCGATCATGATGATCCACCTGCCCGATGTTCAGATCCCGAAAGTTCCGACGGTTCAATGCGAAGATACACCGGATTCCATCAGGCTACCTCATGAGGGGAGAATGACGATGAAGAAAATCATGACTGCCCTTCTGGGATGCTTCCTGCTCGGTTGCCTTTTCGGCTGTGACAACGACCTGATCTATGAATATGGTGGCAGTAATTTTTATACCGGGGCGGGTGAAGTGCTTTTCATCTATCCGCACAAGATCGTCGACAACCAACTCCTGGTCGCCGATGGACCCGACGTATTCTTCGCTTTTCTCGCAGATACCCTCGGTTTTGTCTATCAATTTCCGGCCGAAGGTCCGGCCGCTGATCAGGTGATCTATCTCAAACTCGATGACTGGCTCTACATGATCGCTTACAAGGGCGAAAGTTCGACGAATGAAGGCTGGCATGTCTATCTCCAGGATATTCCCTGGTACACGCTCCTCACACGGCAGGAACCGGGTTCGTGGCGGGTCGGAACCGCTTTCTATTTCCCGGTCCATCTGCTCGGAAGTCTTGCGGCGGACCGATACATGGATTACGATCCGGCAACAGAAAATGTGCTCCCGATCGATTTCGATAGCCTTTATGAATTTTATCAGGCGGCGGGGATCGGCGAACTGCTGCCGGGAGAACGGATCCTCGTGCTCCCCGTCTATGATTACACGCATCAAATACCAAGTCTCAGTAAAACCGTCCACATCGCCGATCAGGGCGACGGCACGATCCGCTTGACAATCCTGGGGGCCTGACGATGGCGATACTGGAAATGAAGCATGTCTGGAAAGCATATGATACGAAGGTCGCCCTCGAGGACGTTTCTTTTTCGCTGGAAGCCGGAGAGATCTGTGGCCTGCTCGGCATGAATGGTGCCGGCAAGAGCACGCTCATGAAGATCGTCGCCTCGCTCTCCCGGCCAACCACCGGAACGATCGCGGTCGGCGGTATCGACGTGACCAGGGACTACGTAGCCACGAATGCGATGATCGGCGCGATGATCGAAGCACCATCGTTTCACCCCGAACTGACGGGCGATCAGAATCTGATGGCATCGGCGATCCTGCGGCCGGGCGTCACGAAGGCGCAGATCTTCGCCGCCGTCGAAACCGTCGGGTTAAACGACATGGCCGGCATCGCCGTGAAGAAATATTCCCTCGGCATGAAGCAGCGGCTCCATTTCGCCCATGCCGTGATGGCCAAGCCGAAACTCCTTTTGCTTGACGAACCGCTTTCCGGAATCGACCCGGTAGCCGCCAAGCGGATGCGTAACGCCATCCACGCCCTGGCAGCCGAAGGCGCCGCCATCCTCGTCTCCAGTCACGTGCTGCGGGAAATCGAACATCTCTGTCCCCGCGTCTGCATCCTCGACCGCGGCCGGATCGTCTTTGATGGTCCGATCGCTGCCGATACCGATCTGGAAGCGCTCTTCCTTTCGCTCGTGGAAGAAGGGGGGCAGGCGCAATGAAGGAGATCCTGCGCATCGTTTATCATGAATCTTTCCAATGGACCCGCAATGTCGTGCGGATGCTGCTCCTCGGAACGGTCGTGATCCTGACGCTTGCTGTCGCCGGCGTCCGCTTCGGATCGGAATATTCCTACCTGCTCAAGGCGGAAGCCCAGTATCCGGAAACCGAAATGTCGGTTGCCCAACGGAATTCTCTGCTCGCCGAATACGCGCACGAGCTCGTCTATTCGCAGGAATATCTGCGCCAGGCCGAATTCGTGAACGCCCCGAGCGCCGTCCTCGCGAAATACCGGGAGGAATGCGCCCGCTATGCGTTTTTCCTGGAAACCGGAACGGTGGAATCCGATTATCTGGATGCCGGCACCCTGACCCAGCTGACCTATGGCTACCATGGCTCGGCCTTTCCCTTCATCGTTCTGGACACTTTCTTCTATCCGCTCCTGTTCTTTGCTTTGATGCTCGGCGTGTCGGCCTTCGGGATGGAATATCGGTCCGGCACGATCAAGAACGTCGTCACGGCTCCGGTCAGGCGCCGCAACATCATCTACGGCAAAGCCCTGTTCCTCGCCATGGTGATGACCATGAGTCTTTTCGTTTTGATGGTATTGTCGCTTGGCATCGGTGCGCTGTTCGGATTCGGGGACGCCGAAGTCCTCGTCTTTTCTGGCACGATTTGCCGCGGCGTGCCGGTGCTTGTACTCTTTTTCGTCCGCATCGTCCTCGCCTGGGTCGCGATGCTCTTCGTCGCCGCTGTCGCCGCCGTCTTCGGCATCGTGCTGCGGTCGCCGATCGCCGCGATCATCGCCCCGGTCGGCGTCTACCTGCTGTCGATCGGCGTCTTCAACGTCGTCGTGGGCTTTCGTCAGTACACGTACTATGAACCCAACCTGGCAGCGATCGCGATGTTCTATCCGATCGTCGGCCTACAGTACCACATGGAAGCCTGGAGCGGCATATTCTGGTTTTTGATCGGCTATCATGGCCTGTTGATCGCCATCGGCCTGCTGGCGGCGATCACCTTGTTCAAGCGCCAGAACATCTGACATCCGGATTCGACGGAAACAACCGTAAACAAACAGAAAAATCACACTGATCAAAGCCGATCGGATTCTATCCCGGCAAACCGTGCGGGCGGATGGATGACGGCCCTGCATCAGCCAAAGACAGACGGAGTTTCCGCCTGTCTTTTTTAATGATCTGCGATTTCCGAGGGGGGATAGATTCCGACGCTGTTTGGACGCGATATTATGTCTGATCCTGCTTCAGATGAGATTTTAAACCAGGTATGGTCGAATTTTCAGAAAAAGACAGAACCAGGAAAAAATGCCACGTTCATTGGATTTATCACTATCTACACTAATAAATGTGCAAAACAGGGGTCGTGGCATTGCTATCGCGGAAGAATAGGGCTATAGTGAAGATGTGGAAAGCGAGATTTGGGAGAACCTGTGGCTGCTTCGTTCGATACTGGCCATGGGTACGAGGTGAACGTTTCGTTCCGACGGGTCGAGCAGGTTCCTTTCATTCTTGACGCTTGGGGTGCTCGTGACCGCTTCCCAGGACCGT
>CAZFHR010000114.1:0-4896 GCA_964519115.1 uncultured Candidatus Izemoplasmatales bacterium | reverse complement strand
ATGCCGTGCGGATGATCGTTTTCTACATGAAAATCAACAATCTCAAAGGCACTTTCTGAATTGCGCGAAGGAACAGTGTTCCCGTCCTGATATTTTTATATAAAAAAGCCTCAAAAAAGCGCCGAAATTGGAAATATATACAAATATCTACGATTGTTTCCACCGTCATTGAATAAATTACATACCAAGTAAATGTGTAATAGGTTACATGCCGGGTATATGTTGAATACGCTTTCATTTGATGGTAGAATTGAAGTGCTTTAGAATTACGACAAAAAGGAGGAAACATATGAAAAAATTATTGGTTTTTGGTATTTCGTTTTTTGCATTGTTCGCCCTCATCGCCTGTGAGGAAGTGACCACGACCAACACTACCGCTGCAGCCACCACGACGACCACGACCGCTGAGGTCTGCGATGTCGACGCCAATGGCATCTGCGTCTACAACGACGGGTCGATCGAATGGGAAGAAGATCTTTCCGGCAATAAACTCGTCGTACAAGTCGGTGTCGACGTAGCTGGTCTCGCACCTGCCATTGAAGCTGCTTGGAACGCCGCCTACCCAGCCATGACCGGCTTGGTTGACGCTATCGTTTATGAAGCTTCCGATTCCGAATCGTCCGGTGTCACCGGCATCGTTACCCTTCAGGGTGCGGCTCCGGACATCGCCATCATCATCGGATCGGGCTCCGTCGGCCGGGAAGTCAATTTCCTCGACCTGAGCTCCTACATGGAAGATGTCATCGCCAATGACGTTCTCCAAAGCGGTCTCGCCGCCGTCAACAGCGGTGATGTCGTTCATTACCTGCCGGGCGTCTATGACGGCATGGCGTTCGCTTGGAACAAGACGATGTTTGAGTATTTCATCTCCACCGAACAACTCGACATTGTGTTGACCGACACGAACGGCGACAATCTGCCGGACGCCTTCGACACTTGGGAAGAAATCTTCGCCATTGCCGATGCTCTGACCGAAAGATTGGAATTCGTCTATCGCATGGACGGCGCTGAAGCCGACACCGTACAGACGATTTATGAGATTTACCCGCTTTGCCTTGGCCAAGAATGGTCCAACTACTCCGCTTATAGCGCTGGTGGATTCTCCTTGTTCCCGGACAACAATCCGCTCCAACCCGGATTCGATACCGACGAATTCCTCGCCGGCCTCGCTTTCATGGCGGATTTCTCAACCCATGCCATGAGTTTCCAGACCGACGGCACGACGAAACTTCTCGCCGCCTCGATGGGCTGGCGCTGGGACAACTTCCTGCACAACCAATACCCGTTTGGCCTCGTAGGCACCTGGATGGATGTCGAAACGAACGAAAACACCTATAATGCCGACTTCGTCTTCTCGCCGATGCCGACCTATGATGGCGTGCAACTTTCGCCGATCGTCAAGACCAAGGGCTTCGTCGTCAACATTTACAGCGACTGCCCCGGCGCCGCTGTCACGGTTCTGCAATTCATCTACTCGCAAGCCGGCATGACGACGATTTCTGACAACTCGTCCTACCTGCTCGCCCTCGAAGCGGAATCGGCTTTGATCCCGACCACCCTGAACGAAAACAAGCTGCAATTCGGCTTCGCTCTGGGCTTCGGCTTCAACGAACCGGCCATCGCGCTCCCCAACAATCCGAGCGTCCTCGCCGTCAACGTCCTGTACAACAGCGGCATCACCGCTGCCCAAAGTGCAGTTTATGATGGATCGATGACCCCGCTCGCTGCCCAGACCGCGATCGTCGCGGCTGCCGCTACCTGGATCGCCGACAACAACGTCGCTGAATAACCCCGCATCAAATGTTTCAAAAGGACCTTCGGGTCCTTTTTTTATGAAACGATTCCTTCCGGAAATCACTTTTCATTTGGTAGCGGATATTGTATAATGAAATCGTTTTGATGGGAAGATATGCATGAAACGCAAATGGTAGCTGCAATGTCATATCTATCTTTTGAGTTTCTTCGATACTTTCCAGCGACAAACCCCGCGGACAGCACGTGGTCTTTTCCGATGATAGCTTTTTTTGGGGAGTAAGCTTGATTTTATGTACAGCCTTTCCAAGACTTGTTTTGCTTAGCCCATTTGAAACAGCGAACTAAAAAAGGTAGCAGGAGGGAAACATGAAAAAGGTAGTTGCATCCATTCTATGTCTGTTATTTGTGTCTGTGTTGTTCGCCTGCGAGACCTTGACCACGACAACATCGGTCACAATCGGAACTTCAACCGTATCCGGATCGACGACTCCGATGACCACTTCGACTATTCTGACCACACCCACGACAACAACAACGGCACCCACGACAACGACAACCGTGCCACTTACCACGACGACCACAACTGTGCCGCCTACCTCGACGATGACCACGACCAGCGAAATCTGCGAGATTGACTTCAATGGTATCTGCGTCTATAACGACGGGTCAATCGAATGGGAAGAAGACCTTGATGGCAATAAGCGCGTCGTCCAGATCGGCGTTGATGATTTTCTTCTAGCATCTGCCATTGAAGCCGCTTGGAACGCCACATATCCAGCAATGGCTAATTTGGTGGACGCCTTCGCCTACGGATCCTACGAGTCGGAATCTTCTGGTGTAGCCGGCATCGCTACGCTTCAGGGCGCGGCTCCGGACATCGCCTTCATCATGGGATCCTCCTCCGTCGGATGGGAAGTCAATTTTCTCGACCTCAGTTCCTACATGACGGGTGTCATCGCTAATGACGTTCTCCAGAACGGTCTTTCTGCCATCAACAGTGGGGACAGCGTTTACTACTTGCCGGTTTCCTACCAGGGTATGGCGTTTGCCTGGAACAAGACGATGTTTGAATACTTCATTGAAACCAACCAGCTCGATATCGAATTGACTGATACGAACAGCGATAATCTGCCGGATGCTTTTGACACGTGGGAAGAAATCTTCACCATGGCCGATGGGTTGACCGAGAGATTGGAGTTTTTTTACCGCATCGATGGTGCATATGAAGACTCCAGGATGGAAATTTACGAATTCTTCCCCCTTTGCCTGGATCAGGAATGGTCCAACTACTTTGCCTACAGCGCAGGCGGATTCTCCCTGTTCCCGGACAACAATCCGCTCGAGCCCGGATTTGATACCGATGAATTCCTCGCTGGTCTTGCTTTCATAGAAGAATTCTCCACCCATGCTATGAGTTCGCACACCGCGGCCTCGATGGGCTGGCGCTGGGATTACTTCCTGCAAAACGAATATCCGTTTGGCCTCGTAGGCACTTGGATGGACGTTGAAACGTATGAGAACGCCTACAATGCGGATTTCGTCATCGCTCCAATGCCGACCTATCATGAGATCCAACTCGCGCCGCTTGTCAAGACGGATGGCTTCGTCATCAACATGTACAGCGACTGCCCCGGCGCTGCAGTCACCGTTTTGAAATTCATCTATTCGCAAACTGGCATGACGACGATTTCTGACAACTCGCACTACCTACTCGCCCTTGAACCGGATTCAGTCTTACTTCCGGCCTCCCTGGACGACAATCAGCGGCAGTTCAATTTCGCTCTTAGTTTTGGTTTTTACGAACCGGCGATGGTTCTGCCCAACAATCCAAGCGTTTTCGCCATCAGCGTCCTGTATTCAAGCGGCATCACCGCGGCCCAAAAGAAGGTCTATGATGGAACGATGACGCCGTTGCAAGCCCAGGCTGCCATCGTTGCAGCTGCCGCAACCTGGATCGCGGAACACAATATTCAGTAACCACGCCATCATCGTTTTTAAAAAAGGACCTTCGGGTTCTTTTTTTATCCGGGAACCGGTTCCGTTTCGGCATCGCTTTTCATCCGAGTGAAGATATTGTATAATGGAGTCGACTTTGCAGGAGGAACCGCATGGAACGCAAATGGTGGCAGCAGCGCAATATCTATCAGATCTATCTTCGGAGTTTCTTCGATACCGACGGCGACGGCATCGGCGATCTCAACGGCGTCATCGCCAAACTTCCATATCTGGAAGAACTTGGCGTCGGCGTCCTCTGGATTTCGCCGCACTACGATTCGCCGATGGACGATAACGGCTATGACGTCCGCGATCACTATGCGGTGTCTTCTGATTATGGTACGCTCGACGACTTCGGCCGATTGCTCGACGAAGCGCACAAACGGGACATCAAGGTCATCGCCGACCTCGTGCTAAATCATACTTCCGACGAACACGCCTGGTTTCAGGCTGCCAAAGATCCGTGCCATCCTAATCATTTAAAATACCACGATTACTACATCTGGCAGAAGCCGAAGATCGACGCTAACGGCAAACGCATGCGGCCTACCCGCTGGATCGGCTGGTTCGGTTCACCGACCTGGGATTACAATGAGGCGACCGACGAATACTATCTTCATATCTTTTCTCGGAAAATGCCCGATCTCAACTGGCGGAACGCCGAGATGCGCGTCGATATGAAGAAGATGATCCGCTGGTGGCTCGATCTCGGCCTTGACGGTTTCCGCGTCGACGCTTCGAACCATCTGGAGAAGAACTGGGATTTCCCGGATACTTTTCCTGGATACGAGAATTTCTCCTCGATTCCGAAACATCATGAGTATCTGCGCGAACTCGGTTCGGAAATCTTCGCGGTCCGCGACGTGGTGACGATCGGCGAGTCGGGTGGTGCGTCGCGCGAAGAAGCGCTGCAGTACGCCGGTTTCGGTTCGAATGAGTTTAATATGCTGATCCAGTTCGGTCATTGCTGGGCCGACGTCGATTCCCATCATCCGAAACTGATGGGCAAATGGGCGCAGGGAAAACTCAACGTTTCCCTGATCAAAAGAAGCTTTATGAGCTGGTACGACATGCTCGCTGGAAAAGGCTGGAATGTCATTTACTGGCACAATCACGACCAACCGCGCGTCCTCAGCCACTATGGCG
>CAZFHR010000113.1:0-4912 GCA_964519115.1 uncultured Candidatus Izemoplasmatales bacterium | reverse complement strand
CGATGTTGCCATATCTATCACTTACATTCCTGTTAATTTTGTCTATGTAAAACCGTAACGTTGATTATTCATCATTGATCCAATCTTTGCGGACAACGGCCCCGTGCAACCGGCGGGGCCGTCATCCGCCTTTTCCTTTGACAAAAAAATCGGACAAATTCCGATCCTTAGGATATAATATTCATAAATGCATGAACCGGAAAGGCAACTGCCATGAAAATCCGCTTGATCCTCACCGCCAGCCTGCTTTTCGTCCTCATCGGATGCGATCTTGTTTCGACTACGACGACAGCCATGACGACATCGACCACCACGACATCGACCACGACCACAACGACGACCATCACCACGACGACTACAGCGACCACGCTGCCGCTTGGCGTCCCCGACGGCATCGTCCTTGCCGGGGCCGTTTTGTCATGGAATCCGGTCACCGAAGCTGGTTACTATGAACTTGAGATCAACGGCGTCGTGACGATGCTGGCACGGACGACCTATGACATGACCGATTATCCGGATGCAGTTTATTCCATCCGCGTCAAGGCCGTGGCGGGGAGCCGCAACTCTGGTTTTTCCGAACTCGTCGAAGTCACGCTGCTCCTGCATCCGGAGATTCCCTGGGGGCTATTGATTACCGATGATGTCCTGACCTGGAATGAAACACCCGGGGCGATCGGGTATGAAGTGCTTTATGGAGAAACGGCGCTTCCTGTTACGGAAAACTCATATGATCTTTTGACCCTTCCGGAAAATGCGCTATATACTCTTTCGGTCCGTTCCGTGTTCGCTTACGACGTGAAATCAGGGCTTTCCGTTTCGATGTTCTATCATTCCTACCATGAACCCTATTCGGCCTTCGGGTTTCGCTTTAACAAAAACGCGGCGGAAGCTTTTTCCGTGAATCTGACGGGCGAATCGCTTTGCATCGATGGCGTTCTTGCCTGGGACGGTTCTTTGCTAGAAGAAGCCGCTTATACAATCGTCGACGAAATCATCACGATTTCGAGTGAGTACCTGCTTACCGTTCCCTATGGCGAACGGATTCTGCTGATTCTGACTTCGGCAGGGTTCGTAACCCTCGAAATCGAAGTCGTCGACGACCGTCAGCCCTATATGATCTCCTTAAGCAACGTCACCTTCACGGGCGTCGACGTTATTCTGGATTTCGAGGTTTACGATGGCCTCATCGTCAATCTTTCCGGCAACGGCATCACCGCGGCCGACTATCGGATCGAAGGTTCGCACGTGACGATCAACGCGGCCTACATCGCCGGGAAATTTTCTGAAAATCCCGATCGCGTGACGTTGATCCTCGGGTATTACCTGTCAGCCAACGACCACATCACGATCGGTTACGTTTTCATCAAACTGCCGGTCTGAAACAGTTTTTTACCGAAAGATTTCCGCCAAGCGGGTCGCATCTTCCCGCTTTTTTGATACAATGAAAGGGTAGGTGATGATGATGAGCGGTTACGGAATACTCAAACATAATATTCTTGAGCATGCCGCCTAGGATCATATCCCCGTCGTTGGCGAGTTCGAACTGACCCCTCGGTGCAATTTCCGCTGTCCGATGTGCTACGTCCGTGTCGACGCAACTACCAGAGAAAAATCGACGGGATGGTGGAAATCGCTTTTCGCCGCGGCCGTCGATGCTGGGCTCTTGTATGCCTTGCTGACGGGCGGCGAAACACTGATCCGATCCGATTTCATCGAACTCTACGAATATCTCTATGATCTTGGCGTCAAGATCACCGTTTATACGAATGGATCGCTTCTGTCCGGCGCCGTCATCGGTGCCTTTCGCCAGAGGCCGCCGGAATTCGTTGGAATCACCCTCTATGGCGCCAACGAAGAAACTTATACGGCCGTCACGTCAAACCCGACGGCATTTCATCAGGTCGACGAGGCGATCGACAACCTGCATCAGGCGGGGATCGACGTCGCCGTGCGGACGATTCCGATCCGTTCGGTCTACGAACATCTCGACCTGCTGATCGCCTATGTCAAAAACAAGAACCTGCGACTCGGATATCAGCTGTATGTGGGCCCGAAAAGGCAGTCAGAAGCAGTCCCTTCGACGGACCGGCTCGCCCCGACGGAACTGGCAGATTTCGAAGCCCGCATCCTTGCGGCTTTCCGCCATAAGAATGCCGAACCACTGGATCAGGATACGAAGCATGCGACCTGTCCGGCGCTCAAGAGCGGCTATTTCATCACCTGGGAGGGCCGCATGCAGCCCTGTGCGCTCGTCTCGACGCCCGGAAAGACGGTTGAACCGGAAACGTTTCTGGATACATTCCAATTCCTGAATCAGAAGCTGCTTTCCCTCCCCGGCTGTCTGGCATGCGCCGACTGCGGGCTCTATGAGCACTGCCTGCAGTGCCACGCCCGCCGGACGCTTGAGGGCAATGCTTCTCAATGTTCGAATTATCTGAAAGCCGTGGCGGAAGCGAGGCGAAGCAAAATCCATGAATGAATATGAAATCGCCGGCATCCGCCTGCGGCTCAACCATCAATATCCGGATTTCTTCCGAAACAACATCGAAGCGTACCGTCTCCCCTTAGGGGCAACGGTGAAATACCAGATCGACGTCGACGTCACGAGCGTGTTCCCCGTTCCCCAAGGTCGGGAACGGATCGCCCGCCTGATGCGCCGGGTCTATGAATCCGATCTGGAACGGACCATCGTGATCGACGAAAAAGACGACACCACGTTCGTCAAGCAGACGATCACGACGTCCCTCGACTATAAACATACCGTCATCCGCATCAACCCGAATTACGGCCAGCGGCTGCCGGAAATCGAATACCTCGCGACCGGGATGGTGTTCTTTGACATCGCCGTCGCCGAAGGCCTGTTGCCAATCCACGCCGCGGCAATCGAACATCAGGGATCAGCGATTCTCTTCGCCGCCCCTTCGGGAACCGGGAAGTCGACGCATGCGGCGCTTTGGCGGATGTATTGCGACAATGTCAAGATCATCAACGACGACAAGCCTTTGATCGGCATGGACGGTGAAATCTTGACGGTGTTCGGGACGCCCTGGTCGGGAAAAGACGTTAAAAATGAAAACATCTACGTTCCGCTCAAGGCGATCGTCTTTCTGAAGCAAAGTATTGAAAACCGAAGCGTCGAGCTGGACCGGGAAGCGGCGCTGAAACATCTGTTCCGCAACGTTTATCGGCCGCGGGATTCGCATCAGACCGAAAAGGCCCTGGAAGTGATGACCGACATCCTCCTCGAAACCGACGTCGTCGAGTTTCAGACCGACGTCTCCGAGGCGGCATTCCGGATGATCTATGCCAGACTGTACGGAGGGAAGAAAGCATGAAAACGAAACCGGGTTACCTGCTTCGCAAGGTCGCCGGGCAGCATGTGGTGGTGCCCACCGGCGCCGCCGCCGTCGACTTCAACGGCATCATTACCCTAAACGGCAGTGGTGCCCTCCTGTGGGAGACGCTCGCCAAAGGTGCCAGCCGCGCCGAACTCATCCTCATGCTGCTGGAAACCTACGTCGTCGAGCCGGAAACAGCCGCGCAGGACGTCGAAGATTTTCTTACTAAACTACGGGAAAACGAGTTGTTATTGGATGAATAGGATTCCTGTTTCCGTTACGGAACTGATGCCGATCGTCAAGGAACGGCTCGCCGCAGGCGGCGAGGCCGTGATTACCGTCAAAGGGACGAGCATGTCGCCGTTTTTCGTCGATGGGAAGACGGCAGTCACGCTTCAAAAACCAAAAGCTCCGTTACGGAAACTGGATGTTGTTCTTTATGAAAGCAACGGCGGATATATCCTCCATCGGATTGTCGGCATCAAAGATGACCAGCTGGATATCGAAGGCGATGCCCTGAAGAAAATCGAGACCATTCCGACTTCAGCCGTCATCGCCGTCGTCAAATCCCATCGTATCGGTGAAAAAATCATTTTCCACGATGATCGCAAGTATCTATCCAATGTCAGGTCGTGGCGCTTTTTACGCCCCTTGCGCCGATATCTGCTCTGGCAGTGGTTTCGACGGAAAGGCAGGGGATCGCAATGAATCATAAGATTGTCGATCTGTGTTCCCTGACGGTCGCCGCCCTTCGCGGCGAAACCATACAAGAACTTTCTGATTACGGAAATGATCTGTTTCTCGCTGCCCGTGCAAACGGGATTTCCGGTCTCGTCTACCCCGCCATCGGCGAAACCGCCATGGTTTTGCGGGAACGGAACCGGTTCATGTCCGACTGGCTTCAGTATCAGGCCAGAGACATTGCCCAGGCTGTGGCGATTAAGGAACTGGAAACAATTCTCGGCAGAGCTGGAATCGATCATCTGTACCTGAAAGGCACTATTCTGAAATCATTGTATCCGGAATCCTACATGCGCTCGATGGGCGACATCGACATGCTCGCCCGTGTTTCCGATATGGATAAAATACGGGGTGTTTTAGTCTCCGCGGGATACCGGAACTTCGAGAACTATGAAGCTCATGACATCTATAGCAAAGACCGGAATGTCCTTCTGGAAGTACATCGTTCGATCGACATTGAAGCAGATATTGTTCGGTGGAATCTGTTTGCCAATCCCTGGCATCACGCTGAACGGATTGACAACCATTTATTTGCATTTTCCACGGAATATTTTCTTCTTCATCTCCTGAGGCACCTAACGAAACACCTGTTGGCTTCCGGCGTTGGCTTGCGTTCCGTTCTCGACATCGGCATTTTTACCGAAAAACGGAAGGAAGCAATAGATGAAGAAAAACTTGCGGCGATGTTGCGGGCGACGCAATTGGAAACGTTCTTCGAAACCATGCTCCTCCTGAACCAAAGACTCTTTGGTCTCGATCCGCTACCCGCCTGGCGGATTCGGGGACGAGAACAAGAGGCTTTCGTCATAGCATTGATAGACTATGTCTTCGCA
>CAZFHR010000112.1:0-5030 GCA_964519115.1 uncultured Candidatus Izemoplasmatales bacterium | reverse complement strand
GTCTCATCCAATCCACCCGATGCCAATGGCATGGCCAGCGGTTCGGTGGACGAGGCGCCGCCGGCTCCGTCCGTTGAAACGGTCGTGGATGCCGTAGTGGCTTGGGTCGTCGTCGGCTGCGTTGTGGTGGTCGGTTGCATCGTGGTCGTCGGCTGGGTCGTCGTTACCGCGTGTGTCGTGGTCGTCGGCTGCGTCGTCGTTGTCGTGGTTGACGGTTGCGTCGTCGTCGGCTGAACCGTCGTCGTCGTTGTCGTCGTACCCGTTCCGTCTCCAGGCAAGTCGAGACCGGATTCATTGAAATAGATGGTGATCGTCGTCGGTTCACCGAAGATGTCATTGAAGGTATAGATGATCTTGTAGGCGTACTCCGGCATCTCGGACGTCGAAACGGTCACGGCAAGACCGTTGTCGCTGCCAAGATAGGTTTCGATCATCGTCAGATATTTATTGACCGTTTCCAGGTCGGATCCGACGATCGGTTCATCGCCAGTCGTGGCTTCCGGATTTTCCGTCGCACCCGCCGTCGTATCGGCAAGCAATAAGAGCCCGGAACCCGAAGCGGAGGGGTTGTCAAGACTGGCAGGCGTCTGGAACAGCGTCTGTTTCAGCAGTTCCGCGGCGCTGATCGCTTCCAGGGCGTAGATGTCATCGGAATCAAGGGAGAAAGTGTTCGTAGTATTCGTCGTGGTCAGAAGCGGCAGTTCGGCGGCGTTGCATGCCGTGAAGGCAAGACCGATGAACAGAGTGGCAAAAGCAAGGAATGTTCTTTTCATGATGTCGTTTCCTTTCATTAATCTACTAAATATACGGATGTCACTCGTCTTTCGTTCAATGTTTCGTCCGAAGAGTCCAGTTTCTACTTCTCGTTCTGACCAGGATCATTGAACTTATCACAGTTTCTTGATATAATGATTTTGATCCGGGGGCTGTCCTTGCCAAGCCCGCTGATTGACATCCATTCCATCTTCCACGGAGGCATCCCATGTGCGGACGCGTTTCGATGAGTCAGACCCGCGAGGAAACGATCACCTACCTGACGGACGAATATGCCATCGGCGAACTGAGCGAAGCGATTCTTCTGCCCCGCTATAACGTCGGTCCAGGTCAGCAGCTGCTCGCCGTCATCCATGATGGCAAGCATTTCCGGGCCGGCACGCTCAAATGGGGTTTCGTCCCGTTTTTCGCAAAGAACGCCAGCGGCGGTTATGCGATGATCAACGCGAAGGCCGAGACGATCGCCGAACGGTCCGCGTATCGTTCGGCGCTTTCGGTCAAGCGCTGTGTCATCCTCGCCGACGGCTTCTATGAATGGAAGTTTGAAGATCACCGCAAGATTCCCTATCGGATCGTGCTCCGGAACCATTCGCTGTTCGCGATCGCCGGCCTCTGGAGCAACTTCATCCGGCCCGACGGAACACCGCTCTACACCTGCACGCTGATCACGACATCCGCTAACGCGATGATGGCGCCGATCCATGAACGGATGCCCGTCATCCTCACGCCGGAAGCGAAATCCATCTGGCTCGATCCGACCGTGACCGATCCGGGCCCTCTGACGAAGATCCTGCTCCCCTACGATGCCGCGGCGATGGAAGGCTATGAAGTGTCGCGGGTCGTGAACGACGCGACCCACGACGTTCCCGAGTGCATCGCCAGACTCCATTCCTAACAAAAACAGGTTCCCAAATCCGGAACCTGTTTTTTGATTGGCTTTGGTCAGGCGGCGACGACGTCGTCGTCAAGAATGTCCCAGGGAGTGATCAGGCCGAGGATCTTTTCTTCCGGCCGGCCGTTCTCCGTGACGAACAGCATCTTCAGCTTCTTGCCATCCTGCATCGTCGTTCCGAACAGTTCGATGATTTCTTCGATCGGCGTCGTCCTAGCGATGAACCAGTACCGTTCCCCGGCATGATTCTTGATCGGCAGGTATGCCGAGAACGCCTGAATGGTCGTCGCATCGTCGATCGCCATCTTTTCGTTCGCCGTCGCGCCGGCGAACAACGTCGCGCCGCTGAACACGCCATAGACCGTTCCGTCCGAACGAAGGATCGGCACATGGGAGATGTTGCGTTCAAGCATCGTCTTCATCAGCGGTTTCAAAGGCGAACTCAGGGACGCGAAAAGAATCTTCTGATGCAGGGTGCAGGTATCGATCGCCCGTACGGGACGTTTGATCGCATCAATCGTCTTTTCCAGATACCGGATCGCCACATCGGTGACGACGCAGGCTTCGATCACGTCGTTGCGCTTGCCATGAACGACGTAGTTTCTCAGTTCGCGAAGAATCCGCAGGTTCTTCGCCTGCTGACCGCCGACGCGGTTTTCGTGGAAATAGACCGCACTCGCCGTGGCTTCGAGATGATATTTGGTACGTAAAAGATCTTCAAGTTCATTGTAAAGACGTTCAAACGTTTCGTTGTTATCCACGGAATTCCCCTCGATTCTATTTATGTTCAAATGGTTTTTTCTTTCAATCGTAAAACGTCCATGCTCGGCCATTTCACGTTATTCATCGATGCCGATTTTCCACCAGCGTGATGGCGACTCGGCATCATATATACGAAATCCGGCTTTCCTGAGAACGCGTTCTGATGCCTTGTTCCCGCTTTCGGTTTCGGCGATCACGCGCCGGACGATGCCGGAAGAAAAAGCATGGACAACGATCGCGTTCACCGCTTCCGTCGCATAGCCTTTGTTTTCCTGCTTCTTGTCAATGCCATAGCCGATTTCCACCGTCCCCGTCATGTCGGGGATATTTTTATAATCGATGGAGCCGACCTGTTCTCCCGTTTGCCGATCGACGATCAGCCAGAACGTCAGCCATAGCCACCGTTTGGAATCAGCCCGCAGTTTCAGCCGCTGATTCCGGATGATGACGCGGAAGAAATCAGCGATCGTTTCGTGCGTTTGATAACCGAATCGGTCGGCCAGTCGCTTAGGATCATCGGCATACCAGCCGAGTTGCTCTTCATCAAGTGGGATGATCCATAGCCGGTTGGTCGTGATCGTTTCCGGCGGCAGCCAGTCAGCCGAAGTCCGGATTTCATCAAAGGGCATGGCGACACCTCGGCACTATAGGCTTTGTCGGGACTTTCGTTTCGAAGAGGTCTTTTCCATAATGTGATTTTTCGCTGATCATTCGATCCATCGTCGATCTCCTCTTGAACTGGCCGCAGATCTGTTTTCATTATACAACGCTGTCACCGGTACTGACAAGCATTCTCTCATTGGTAAAGAACGATGAAGTCGATTCCCCGCGACATTCAAAAACCGCAAATGACGGACGCCCGCCCCGATTCTGCGGGCAGGCGTCCTCCAATCAAGGGCGATTCAGTTTAAAAAGCGAATTCGCGTTTCTGAAACGCCCGCCAGGCTGCGATCGTCGCGATCACGGTGAGACTCATGTAGACGGTGAAACTGATCCATTCGAAGCGAAAATCGGCCTTGAGGATCTCGACCGGATCGGAAAAGGTGAAGGGGGTCGTGTATTTCAGGTAGCCGAGGATGCCGTCATCGCTCGTCAGAAGCGAAATGACGGAGATCACGTAGAGGACAAACGGAATGGCGATCGCCGACATCTGTTTGGCATTCGGTTTCATCAGACATGCCATCGCGAAACAAAGCCATGCGAACATCAGCAGCACGACGCCGTTCAGACCCGTGAACAGCAGAAATGAGCGATAATCGATCGTTTCGGCGACGCTCAGGAACCCAAGATAGCTGGCAACGGCGTTGACCAGAATGAAGAACAGGACTTCGAGCGAAACGCGGGTGATCTTCGTCACGAAGAAGGCCGTGCGGCGGATCGGCAGGACATAGAGCGATTCGGCGGTGCGCTCACGTTCGTCGCGATTAATCGCGCCGAACCCGGCGAGGGCCGCGAAGATCGCACCGAACAGCTGCAGCATCATCCCGCCTTCGGTGGCGTAATATTCGACGACGGTGTCGGGAATGCCGCCGAAGGCTTCCATCATCGGATAGAATTCGGGCGGAATCGCCGCATACATGTCGATCACCATCGGATAGATGAGGATGACGACATACATCGAAAGCGCGAGGGCGAGGGTCCAGGTCAAAAGACCTTTGAAGTCGCGGCGGAGTTCCATCCGCAACAGGTCGGCGTTCAGGAGTTTCATGCTTCTTCCTCCTTCTCATAATGACCGATGAACAGTTCTTCGAGCGTCGCGTCGCGGATGACGACATCCGCAAGATCCAGCGAAGCGAGGCGGGCGAGCAGATCAGCCGGCCGGCCGCGGAAATCATAGTTGGCTTCTGTTTCCGTCGCGCCGGTTTTGACGAGGCCGTCAAGGGTGATATCGGTAGCGGGCGTGATGACGACTTTCTTCACTTTCTGCTTGATCAGGTCATCCATCGAGGTCACGAGGATGATGTTTCCCTCTTTGACGAAGGCGACGCGGTCGCAGACCTTCTGAACTTCCGCGAGGTTGTGGCTGGAGAGGAAAATGGTCGTTCCCGCCGCCTTTTCCGCGCGTAGCAGATCTAGGAAGGTCCGCTGGACGAGCGGGTCGAGACCGGTCGTCGGTTCATCGAGGATCAGCAGTTTGGGACGGTGGAGCATCGCCGCGGCGATGCCCACTTTCTTGCGGTTGCCAAACGAAAGCGCCGAGATCCGTTTTTCCAGATCGAGATCGAGGATTTCTGCCAGTTCGTTTTCCCGCGTATTTGCGACGCCATATTCCTTGGCGAAGAAAGCCAAAACTTCCCGGACTTTCAGTTCACCGTAAAAAAAGGATTCGCCCGGCATGTAACCGACGTCCTTGTTGATGCGGGCAGAATCGATTCCGGGGGTCAGGCCGAATACTTCGGCGCTTCCCGAAGTCGCCTGAATGAGACCGGTGAGAATCCGGATCAAGGTTGTCTTTCCCGATCCGTTCGGTCCGACGAACCCGTAGATTTCGCCCTCTCTGACTTCGAGCGTCGCATCTTCGAGACCGCGGTTCTTGCCATAGTATTTTTTGACATTCTGGATGCTGATGACATTCATAGGACACCTGCACAGATATGACTTC
>CAZFHR010000111.1:0-5042 GCA_964519115.1 uncultured Candidatus Izemoplasmatales bacterium | reverse complement strand
AGAGTCTGGAAACGAAACGGAAAGTCGTCGAGGAGCAGACCGCCCGCGGTCTGTACCCCTATAGCGCCAACTACCTGAAGGACGTCAAGCTGAAGAGCGGCTCCTACTGGTTCAACCACTTCAACACGATCGGTCTCATTGGCATGAATGAAGCCTGCCAGAACCTGTACGGCCGCGAAGTCGACATGACGACCGCCGCCGGTCACGATTTCGCCGTCAAGACGCTCAACTACATGCGCGACGTGATCAAGGACATCCAGGAAGAAACCGGCAACTACTACAACCTGGAAGCGACTCCGGCCGAAGGCACCAGCTACCGCCTCGCCAAGCAGGATAAGGAACGCTTCCCGGAAATCATCACCGCCGGTCACGAAGTCCCCTACTATACCAACTCGACGCAGCTCCCCGTCGGATTCACCGACGACATCTTCGAAACCCTCGACATGCAGGACGAACTGCAGTCGCTCTATACCGGCGGCACCGTTCTCCATCTCTATCTCGGCGAGCGCGTCAAGGATACGGCAACCTGCAAGGCGCTGATCAAGAAAGTCTTTACCAAGTACAAACTCCCCTACATATCGATCACGCCGACCTTCTCGGTCTGCCCGGAGCATGGCTACATCTCCGGCGAACACTTCAAGTGTCCGACCTGCGGCCGTCCCGCCGAGGTCTACACGCGCGTCGTTGGTTATCTCCGCCCGGTCCAGAATTTCAACAAGGGCAAAAAAGCCGAATATGACGATCGCGTCAAATACGTCATCCGGGACGAAATCGAAGCCGAGGTCTTGAAGTCATGATCTTTGCGGGAATTGCCAAATCTTCGCTGATCGATTATCCGGGGAAAATCGCCACCGTCCTGTTCACGCCCGGCTGCGACTACAACTGTTTCTATTGTCATAACCGGGCGTTGATCGAAGACATCGACGTCATCCTCGATCCAGCGGAAATCGACGATTTCCTCAACAAGCGCCAAGGTCTGATCGACGCGGTGGTCGTGTCGGGTGGCGAACCCACGCTATACGACGACCTGATCCCCTTCTTCACCGGCATCAAAACGATGGGCTACCTGACCAAACTCGATACGAATGGTTCGCGCCCGGACGTGATCCGCGATCTGCTTTCCGCCGGCGTCGTCGATTACTTCGCCGTCGATTACAAAGCTCCTGCCGACCGCTATCAGGAACTCTGCGGCGAAGGCGCGGATGCCGGCCTGGTCCTCGAGACGCTGACCGCGCTCGTCGCGGCGGGCGCCGCCTTCGAAGCGCGGACGACGGTCGTTCCGCAGCTGGGCGAGGAAGACTTGATCCGGATGGCGATGGAAATGCCGCCGCTGCCCCGCTACGTCCTCAATCCCTACCGGCAGCCGAAACTGTTCCGTCCCGAAGACCGTGAACGCGTCGAACTCCCCGCCTATCCGGAAAAAAGGATTGCGGAGTTCGCCGAAGTCGTGAAACTCTACCAACAGAACGTCGTTCTGCCGTTTTGAAACAAAAAGAGTGCGCAGCGAATGCGCACTCTTTTTTGACGCCTGAAACGAAATATACTTGTCGGGGCCGTCGTTTTGGCCGCAGATACCATTCGACGGCATTCACGGTCAAGCAAAAGACATTATACACGGACTTTTCGGGTTTCACAACATAAAACCGTTTTCATACGGACGTCTTTATGATACAATTATCAGTGTCGCTACGGAAACTGAGGCCATAGACCATGAAAAAGCCGCTTATCGTCATCCTATCGCTTCTGCTCGCACTTGCCTTGACCAGTTGCGATTTTTTGTCGACGCGCTCTGCCACGACGACCAGCATGGAGACGACGACATCCGGATATAATCCAGAAACGACGACGACAACCACGGCAACGACAACGCAGGATACGACATCCACAGGCACAACGACGACGGTCGATCCCCGTCAGGCGGTGATCGTGGCGGAGTTCGACGTTCTCGAACCCAAACTCCCGACGGCGATCATCGCCGATTATGTGCTTCCCGAACCCGAAAATGCCACTCTGACCGTTTTCTATGCCGTCGACGGCACGCCGCTCACGGAAAGCGTGCTGGCGTATAGCGCTCCCGCTTCGGATGTTGAGGTCATCCTCGCGGTGACGATCGTCAGCGGCGATTATGCCGTGACGCGGGAATATCCGGTGCTGCTCATCCGCGATCCTGTATCCTATGAAGCCTATATGACCGAACAGTCCTTCCTGGAAATCGATCAGTTGCTCACGGAAGCGATGCCCACTGTCATAAAATCCGATTTCACGCTTCCCGAACTCTCCTATTCGTCGGCACGGATCACGTTCACGACCGATACTTCCCGGATCTACAGCAATCGTTTCATCTTCACGTTCCCGGTCGCCGACACGGTCTTCACGATCACGGCCAGGGTCAACTATAAGTCGATTATCCGGTATTTCAACTATGACATTGTCATGAAGGGAATCGATGACCTATACATGATTCCCCGGCTCTATATCACGACAGCCGGTAACGCTCCCGTTGTTTCCCGGGACGAATACATCAACGGTACCGTCACGATGGTGACCTACGATGAAGATCAGGTGGCAACGACGGTGATGCAGAATTATACGATGCAGATCCGCGGCCGTGGCAATTCCACGTTCTTCATGCCGAAGAAGTCGTTCAAGATCAAATTCACGACGAAGACCTCGATGCTTTCCGACTATGAAGCCAAAGACTGGGTTCTGCTCGCCAACTTCTCTGACCAGACGCTGATCCGCAACTATCTCGCCTACAACTTCGCTGCTTCCCTTGGCATGGAATATTCGCCGTCGGCGAAATTCGTCGACGTCTTCCTTAACGGGGAATTTCTCGGCAATTACATGCTTACGGATCAGATCGAGGTCGGTCCTTCGCGCGTCGCCATCGACGAGAAATCGACGAACGCCGACACCGGCTACCTGATTGAGATGGACAAGCGGCTGTTAAGTGAGCCGGATGGTATCGAAGGCATCGATTACTTCATCATCGCCGGCGTTCCCTACGCCATCAAGTTTCCGCAGACTGACGACATCTACTACAACGCCGTCCAGTACAATTACATCTACAACTACATCAACTCCGTGCAGACGACGCTCGCGAACCGCCGTGATTATTCCAACCTGATCGACGAAGCTTCGTTCATCGACTGGTTCATCGCCCAGGAAGTCTTCAAGAACGTCGATTCCGGCTATGCCTCCGTCTTCATGTACAAGGACAAGGGCGGCCTCCTGAAAATGGGTCCAGTCTGGGACTTCGACCTTTCTTCGACCAATCAGGGCCACCTTGACTACACCAACCGCATGCCGGAGGGCTGGTATACTTCACTGGAATACAAGAACATCTGGTATTACTACCTGATGCGATACTCGACCTTCCGTCTGCATCTGCAGCAGCGCTGGAACGAAATTTATGAAATCCAGGTCGCCGAACTGATCGCTTCGATCTATCCGGCCGCCGACGCGATCGCCAAATCACGTTACCTCAATTTCCAACGCTGGGACATCATCGGCAAGAATTACGAATGGTATACGTCGACCGAGGTCTACGAAGCCAAGACCTACGAGGAACAGATGAAGTTGCTCTATGCCTGGCTCGACGCCCGGATCCTCTGGATGAACGAAGCGATCAACGATCCCGATTTCGTCTAGATAGAAACCTTCCTTTTTTATCATCAGGCCCGTCCGATCTCCGGATGGGCTTTTTTTGGCGACGACAATAAAAAAGCGGACCGCAGTCCGCTTGATCGTTTCGTGGTGGAGAGGAGTGGTTTCGAACCACCGAACCCATAGGGAGCAGATTTACAGTCTGCCGCGTTTAGCCTCTTCGCTACCTCTCCAGATTCCGATTTTTCATCGGCTATTACATTATAACAAATCGATTTTTAAATTGCAAGATAAAAAACCCCAATTCCAGAGCGTCTTGACCGCCCCGTTCTCCATCTTGGAGGAATGTTTGTTTCATGATATAATGTTCCTAAGGGAACACCCAACCCGGAGGTGGCTTGCATGCGGATCGCCCTGATCGCCCACGACAAGAAAAAACAGGAAATGATCGACTTTGCGACGAAGTACGTCGATGTACTGAGAAAGCATCAGTTGTTCGCGACCGGAACGACCGGTCAGCGGGTCATCGAGGCCACCGGCTTGGAGATCAAATGCTTCCGCTCCGGACCACTCGGCGGCGACCAGGAAATCGGGGCAAGGATCGCCAACGGCGAAATCGACCTGATTTTCTTTTTCCGCGACCCGTTGACCGCCCAGCCCCACGAGCCGGATGTCTCGGCCCTGCTCCGACTGTCCGACGTGTACAAGATTCCGCTGGCGACGAACATCTCCACCGGCGAACTCATCATCGAAGCACTGATGACCGAATGAAAGTACAAAGGCGACCTTAACGGGTCGCCTTTTTCATGAAAAGGATCAATGAGAATGGATGATCAGCGGTACCAGCATCTCTTCGGCGACGATGCCGGCGTGCTGTCCGCGGAAATAGACGGGCATGCGGCGGAACGCGAAGAAATAATGGTCGATGGCGACGGCGATGAAGTCGCCGATGAAATAATCGAACTCGGGATGTTTCTTTCCCGGTCCGAAGAAACCCATCGCAACCAGCTTCTGGGAAGGATACAGGACGAAGTAATCGCGAAAATAGCGGTTGAAGAGGCGTTCGAAGGTTTCCTTCTGGTCCGGTTTGACGAAGAAGGCGGCAGCCCGCGTCTCCATCGACGGCAGGTGTTCGCAGAGCGCCATCAGATCCGGATAGTCATCGAGGATGATCGGACAGACATCGACCTGGCCATGATCGGCGATCACAATGATGGTGGCATCTTCGCCGAGGTCGTCGCATAGTTTCCCGTATTCGCTGTCAACGTCGCGGATCATGGCGTTGACTTCGATTGATCCGGGTCCGAATTCGTGGGCGAGTGAATCGACTTTTTCCCAGTAGGCGTAGACGAAATTCCTGCCCGGCGTCTTACACGCTTTCCTGACGCCGTCGCAGATTTTGGCGAAGGTATCGTTTTCCGGCGTCCGGAACGCCG
>CAZFHR010000110.1:3557-5070 GCA_964519115.1 uncultured Candidatus Izemoplasmatales bacterium | reverse complement strand
TGCCGAGTTCGGTCTCGATCCGCTTGCGGTATTCGAGTTCGACCTTGAGCGGATCCTTGGCGGCGCCGATTTCCTGATGGAAGAGGACGTAGGCGTCTTCTTCGAGGGCGAGGTTGTCGCCGGCCATGAAGGCCATTTCGTTGCGGAGTGAATCCTGCTTCGTTTCGTAGGCGACGAGGTCTTCGTTGAGTTTCAGCTGGTCGCTCCGAAGTTTGCCGGTATCTTCGTACAGCCGGCGTTTCGCGTTGTTGAGGGCGCGGAGGTCGTCTTTCATCTTTTCGTATTCGACCCGCAGTTCATTGACCGTCGCCGTCGGCAGATCCTTTTTCTTCTGCGCCAGCGCCTTCTGCTGCTTGTCAAGCGATTCCAGGACGATGCCGGATCCGGCCTGGTCGATCAGCGAAGGCAGTCCGAGCCGGCCGATGAGCGTGGCTTCGTTCTGCAAAGCGGTGATTTCGTCGGTGACCTGGGTATATTTTTCCTTGGTCGAGACGGCGAGGGCGCGCCATTTTTCCAGCTGCTGCTCATGCGCGCGCTTGCCGATGAACGGCTTTTCCGTGAACTTGTTCAGACTCCGCACCGTGAAGCTGCGGTAGACGACGCCGTCGACGGTGATCGCCTGGGAATAGTTCTCAAGATCCTGGACGTTCTTCGCCATCATCAGGCTGCCACAGGTCATGTTGATGTAGTGTTCGGCGTCGACGTTCTCGGCCGAAATGATCGAAGCGAGCGAATTGGGCTGGTGGTTGATGAAGCTCGCGATCTTCTTGGTGTTGACGATGCCGACGCCCGACAGGTTCATCTGATCCTTGAGGCGGTTGTAGATCTGCAGCGCTTCGTCGAAATAGCGCGGCTCGACGATCAGGTTGAAACGCTGCGGACCGAGGAAGTTCTCGATCGTGTCGGCCCATTTCGGGTCGGTGATCTCGAGCAGTTCGGCGAGGATGTGGACGGAGGCATCGATGCCGTAGCGGGTCCGGATGCCTTCCTTGATCTTCGCCTGGAGATCGACCAAAAGCGGATTGTAGCGGAGCTTGTGGTTTTCCAGATCCTTGAGGGCGAAGTAGACTTCGTTGATTTCAGCGAGCAGCTGCTGCTTGACGGTTTCGGAACGGCCGATCGTCTTGGTTGCGGCCTGAACCTTTTCCGCGAGGCGCTTGTCGATGTCGTAGAGGGCGAGCTTCGTCTTGTCGACGTCGGTCGAAACCAGTTTCGCAAGATCGATCTTCGTCAGTTCGTCGTAGATCTTGTCCTTGTGGTCTTCCCGCAGTTCGGTGAGCACCGGCTTGACGCGCGCCAGCCGTTCGAGATAGTCGCGGCGCACGGCCTTCTGATCCTCGATCTTGCCGGCAATGTCGAGCAGTTCGCGGTCGTAGAGTTCGTTCGCCTTGAACGTCTCGTCGGACTGCATCATCGCGTAGATTTCCTTCTGACGGTCCTCGACGGCTTCGATCTGGGAATCAAGGCCGGCGATTTCGCTCTTGTAGCGTTCGACCGCGAACTTGTTCTTCTC
>CAZFHR010000110.1:0-3547 GCA_964519115.1 uncultured Candidatus Izemoplasmatales bacterium | reverse complement strand
CCGAATCAATAGTTTGGTGTTTTCCAGATCGATCAGTTTGAGCAGATACTCGAAGAACCGCTTCTGGTCCTGGTTCTTCTTGATTTCTTCGTAGTTCAGCTTCATTTCCCCGAGATCGGCGATCTTCTGCTTGATGACTTTCAGCGTGACTTCGAGGTCCCGGTAGGAATGAATCGATTCCTTGATCGATTCGACGTCGAGGGTCTTTTCCTCAAGCAGATAATGATAGATGAAGTCCTTGACGTCGGCGATCGGCTTGAAGGCGAGGGCTTTGGGCAAGAGTGAGAAATACGTCTCGTTGATCGAGCCGAATTTCTGCCGAAAGGCGAGCTTGGCCTCACGGCGGGTCGGATAGATGTCGGTCGCCTTTTTCGCCTTCTTGAAATTGAGCGTGGTGAGGATACGGGCTTCGTCGTCGATGAAGAGCGTTTCGGCGATCGGTCCGTCGACGCTGTAGAACAGGACTTTCGGCGGCAGGACGTCGCCGAAGACGTCGATCACGGCGCCGACGGTGAAATGTGTTTTCGTCCTTTCATCGTAAAACTCGAGGGCCACGTGGCCAGTGACGTCGCCGGTGCGGAGATATTCCTGGTTGTCGATGCCAAGTTTGCACTTGACGTACCCGCGCAGATCGCGCTTGGATTTTTCGTTGGCGGCGAGGTTGAAGATCTGATCGCCGGCGGTGACGACGAAGGCGATCGCATCGACGATCGTCGACTTGCCAGTCGCATTCTGGCCGGTGATCAGTGTGTTGTTCTTGATGTGGAGCGTCTCGTTGGCGAAGAAGTGCCAGTTGATCAGGCGGACTTTAGTTAATTTCTTCAACGGCGGATCCTCCTTCTTTCATGGCGATCCGGCGGATGACCTCGACGACGTCGTTGATGTTCTGCGTCGAGATCGCCATCAGGATTGTCGGATAGACGATGATCCGGGTATTGCCCTGGGCGGGATCGCCGAGCGGTTCGATCAGGTTGTACTTCCGGTAGAGCCTGAGGACGCTGACAAGATCGGTCTTGTTGATCTTCTTCTTAAGTTCGAGGGCTTCGTATTTCTGATGGATTTCATCGACCGTGATCACGACGTTGTCGTTGATCGAGGTTTCAACCAGATGCTGGTGAAAGAGGATCCTAAGGATCAGCAGGATGAGCGATTCTTCCTTTTTCAGCTTGACGAGGTTCTGGTTTTCCTTCGTGACGAGCTGGATGGCGCCGCGGTCGCGGTCGAGGATGAGTTCGTACCCGATGACGCCGAAATACTCATCGAAGTAGTTTTTGAACGACAGGACGAAGTAGTACGGTTCTTTGTTGTCCTTCTTGTCGCGGGCGAGGAACGCGGACGCCAGTAACTTGACGACCGTGTCGGCGAACATCTGGCGCTGGGCGCCGGTGAGGTTTTCAAAGTTCTCGAGAATCATAGTAGTTTCGTCCCCCTTACAATTTGGAAATCGGCCATTTTGAATTTCTTGTGGTGGATCGTGCCGGAAAGCGGCATGATGTAGTAGTTCATCTCATCGCCCGCGTAAACGAGGATGTAGAGCAGCCGCAGGACGGCTTCGTCGTCGGTATCTTCCTTGATCAGGTCGGAAGCGCGGAGGATGCTTTGCTTGCGGAAGAATGCCAGCAGGTATTTCTTGATGACCTCTTCGCTGAAGTTCGTCTCAAACTCCTTGTAGAACGCTTCCTGAAGCGCTGAAGACGGCGTCAGTTCGTTTTCGATCAGGAACTGACCTTCGCCATGGAAGTAGGTGCCCCGCGGCGTGTAGAGCGAATTGTTGTTGATGACGCCGTGGTTGCGGAGCGTGAACAAAGGCGAGATCGTCTTGAGAGCATAATCGGTTTTGTATTTCTTCATGTTCTCGGCGGTGAACTTGAGGATCGCGTTCAGCTTGCCGATGACGTTTTCGTCATCGTTTAACAGGAACTTGATCTTCGCGATCGTCGAGTTGACGTAAATTTTGTTCTTCTTGTCGATTTCGTCAATGATGAAGCCGAGGCTGTTGTAGATGTCGATGATGTCGTCGATCCGCTTATTGGCGCGGATCCGCGCCAGATCGCGGTTGTTGTTCGCCATGATCAGGAACTCGCGGGAAATCATTTCCATGATCAGCGGGTTCTGCTGATACTCTTCGAGTTTCTTGACGATCGTCAGTTTGTACTTGGCGACGTTGTCCGAGGTCTTCAGCCGCGAATACGCCTGGTCGACGAGTTCGACCTTGTAGTTGACGAGCAGGTTGATCAGGTCGCGGATCTCGGAGTTTTCGATGATCGTCCGGATGTAGTACTTGAGCCGCGAATCGAGTTTGCGGATTTCGCGGATGAAGGCGACCGTGTTCTTGTAGACCTGGTCGACGACCATTGCAAATTCGGACTTCTCGTTTTCCAGCAGGGTATAGGCGGTATAGATGTAGCCGCGGAATTCATGGGTTTCGTCTTCATAGCCGTACAGCGAATCGGTCGCGACGGTCTTCAGCGCCTGCATCACGGTGATGGCATAATCGCGGAAGTTCATAATCTCGACATAGTCGTTGTTCACGTCGATGTCGATCCATTCGCATTCCTCGAACCGCCGCAGGATCGTGTTGGCCTTGTCGCGGACCGAAGTCCCCGGTTCGAGGCCTTCGATGTCGCCGCTGCCGACGGATTGTTCGAGCACGTCGACGATCGCCTGCTGGGCGAGCTGTTTGTCCATTCCGAGTACCGAACCCTGTTCATAGGCATGAAAGACGGCGGTCAGGCAGCGAACGTAGAGTTCCTGGTTGCGGCAGCTCAGGACGCTGAAGAAATTCTGAGGTATGATTTTAAATACATCCATGAGCGTTGCTCCTAAAGTTAGTCATCGTTGGCCTCAATCCTCGCGGGCATAATCGAACCCGCCGCCGACAAGGTTGGAAAGATTATTCTCGATCAGGATCCAGTCCTTGCGGAAGGAGGTGAGCGAGGCGATTCCTTTCGGGGTGATCTGATAGAACCTTCGGGTCATGTTCTTCTTGTTCTTTTCGCTGTAAGAGGTAATCTTCTCGTCTTCCAAGAGCCGCTTGAGCGCAAAGTAGAGCGCGGCTTCGGTCAGAGAGAAATTGTTGTGGCTGACGCTTTCGATGATTTTTGACATCTCGTAGCCGTAGCTGTCGAATTTGTTCAGGATCGACAGGACGATGTAGTCCGTGAAGCCGCGGATGTATTCACCCGAATTGCTCATCATATCACCTCCTTATATATAAACATCTTATGTATAGGCACATTATGCACATTGTCATTATGCATAAACTGTTTATATTATAACTCGTTGCATATTGGTTTGTAAACAAGAAAGTGGTGGATTTTTCACCTTTTCGGTGGCGGCGTTGACGAATCATCCTAAGGATGATAAAATGGATGCGATCGGGCCAATCAGAGGGAAGCGGGAGTCATTCCAAAGCCTTCTGGCCCCGAAAAGATCATTATGTCCAGCGGCAAAGAAAGAAAGGGGATCTATTATGTTGAAGGAATGGCTGCTTTCCGGCGATGTTTCCGTCGCTTACCGCGTGCAAAGCGAACTGCTCGGCGCCCCC
>CAZFHR010000109.1:0-5092 GCA_964519115.1 uncultured Candidatus Izemoplasmatales bacterium | reverse complement strand
CCGTCGGCGAGCTCGTGAACCAGGTAATGTCGGTCGAACGTCTCGCCGGAATCACAGTCACCCATGTCGTCGTGATGGGCACCGGCGAACCGTTTGACAATTACGACAGCGTCATCGGCTTCATCCGGATCATCAATCATTCGAAAGGCCTGGCCATTGGCCAGCGCCATATCACCGTGTCGACCTGTGGCATCGTTCCGAAAATCCTCCAGTATGCCGAAGCGCCGATCCGCAGCAACCTGGCGATCAGCCTGCATGCCGCAAACGACGAACTGCGTACGAAAATCATGAAAATCAATAAACGCTACCCACTGGCGGAAGTGATCGACGCCTGTCGTATCTATTTTGAAAAGACATCGCGGCGGATCACCTTTGAATACGTTCTGCTTGCGGGCGTGAACGACGCCGTCGAACAGGCCGACGAACTATCCAACCTGATCCGCGGCCTCAACGCCTACGTCAATCTCATTCCCTACAACCGCGTCACGGAGTTTATGTATGAACGCACGGACATGGACCGGGCGATGAAGTTTTACGACCGGCTCGTCAAGCGCGGCATCAACGCCGTTCTGCGGAAAGAACAGGGCGGCGACATCGATGCCGCCTGCGGTCAGCTACGACATAAATCCGGCAACTGACTTCATCGGTTTTTTTGTTTGACGACATCATCAAATAGTGATAAACTATTAAATAGTTTTGATAAAAAGGGATGATCATCATGGGGAACCAAATCAAAAAAATAGCCATGCTTACAGGCGGCGGCGACTGCTCGGGTCTTAACGCCGTCATCCGCTCCGTCGTGCGGACCGCCATCACCAAATACGGGTTTGAAGTCATCGGGTTCATCGGTGGCTATTTCGGCCTCTACAACGACCAATACATCGAGATGGACCTGAAAACCGTCTCCGGAATCTTCCATCAGGGCGGCACGATCCTGAAGAATTCGAACAAGGACAATCTCTTCAGCTACAAAGTGAAGGATGAAACCGGAAAGTTCGTCAAGAAAGACGTTTCCGACGTCGCCGTCGCCAACCTGAAGAAGCACAACATCGACGCACTCGTCATCATCGGCGGCGACGGAACGCTGACCTCTGCCCGCGATTTCGGCCGTAAGGGCGTCAACGTCGTCGGCATTCCCAAGACGATCGACAACGATGTACCGGCAACCGACATCACATTCGGGTACCGGACGGCGCTCGACCACATCACGGACGCCCTTGATGCCCTCCATACGACCGCCTTTTCCCATGATCGCATCATGATCCTCGAAGTCATGGGCCGCAACAGCGGCTGGCTTGCCCTCGAAGGCGGCATGGCCGGATCTGCGGATGTCATCCTGATTCCGGAAATTCCGTATGACATCAAGATCGTTGCCAAGCAGATCACCGACCGTTTCGATCATGGCAGCAAATTCTCGATCGTCTGCATCTCCGAAGGCGCCCGACCCATGGACGGCGATTTCTCCGTGAAGAAGATCGTCGAAGATTCGCCGGATTCCATCCGTTTCGGCGGCGCTGGCGAACAGCTCGCCCTTCTGTTGGAGAAATACGTGTCGCCGATCACCGGCCAGGAAGTCCGTTCGACCAATCTCGGCTATATCCAGCGGGGCGGCGTCACCAACGGCTTTGACCGCGTGCTGTCGACCCGATACGGCTCCTATGCCGTCGACATGGTCGCCAACGGCGATTTCGGCAAGATGGTCGCCATCCGCAACAACAAGATGATTCCCGTCGAAATCACCGATGTCGTCGGTTCCGGCGTGATCGGGGAAACCAGTCACGGCGGCGCCAAGTTGGTCAACCCGAAGGGCGACCTCGTCACCGCGGCGAAGTGCATCGGCATCAGTTTCGGCGACTGAACGTTTATCGGCAATTCGCTGGCGCATTATTTTCGTATGTGATACAATGAAATCGACAAAACAGAACATAGGAGGAGCAATGCACATGGAACTCAAAGGCAGTAAGACCGAAGCCAACCTGAAAGCGGCTTTCGCGGGCGAATCCCAAGCCCGGAACAAGTACACTTATTATGCGTCCACCGCCAAAAAAGAAGGGTACAACCAAATCGGTGATTTCTACCTGGAAACGGCAGAGAACGAAAAGGCACATGCCAAGATCTGGTTCAAACTGCTGCATGGCGGCGAAATTCCGGCTACGGAAGTCAACCTCGTTGACGGCGCGGCGGGCGAACACTATGAATGGACCGACATGTACAAGGGTTTCGCCGAGATTGCCCGCGAAGAAGGCTTCACCCGCATCGCGTTCCTGTTCGAAGCGGTCGCGAAGATCGAGAAAGAACACGAAGAACGTTATCTCGCTTTGTTGAAAAGCCTCCAAGATAATCGCGTGTTCGCGTCTGAAGACGCGGAAATCTGGATCTGCCAGGAATGCGGGCACATCCATATCGGCAAGAAAGCACCGGAAAAATGCCCGGTCTGCGAACATCCGAAAGCGTATTTCCATCGCCGCGTCAAAGCATACTGAACGAATGAGAAGACGAAAGTCTTCTTTTTTCATCGCGAATGCGCTATAATTACAATATGTCCCATCGGGAGGAATCCGTTTGAAAAAAGGCAAAATCATCGGTTTGACCGGCGGTTTATACACCGTCATCGACGCCGCGGGCGTCCGACGCGACTTGCGTCCGATCGGCATCTTTCGGCATCACAATCAATCGCCCAAAGTCGGTGATGACGTCACCTATGACGACGATGCCATCCGCACGATCGGCCCCCGTCGCAATGACCTGACCCGTCCGGCGATCGCCAACGTCGATCAGGCATTGCTCGTCAACGCCTGCCGCAAACCGAACTTTTCGTTCATGTTGCTGGATCAGTTCCTCATTTTGATTCTTGCGGCCGGGGTCCTGCCGGTGCTCATCGTGTCGAAAATCGATCTGCTGGATGCGGAAGAACTGACCGAACTGAAGCGAAAACTGTCTTTCTATGAACCGTATTTTCCGATCGTCTACGTCGATTCGATCGCCATACACGGCATCGAAGCGGTGAAACCGTTCCTCCGCGGGAAGACGAGCGTCCTCGCCGGTCAGACCGGCGCCGGGAAAAGCAGTCTTTTGAATGCGATCGATCCGAATCTGCACATCGCCACCGATGCGATATCCGAAGCGCTCGGGCGCGGGAAACACACGACCCGGACCGTCGAACTGATTCCGTTCGCGGACGGGTGGGTGGCCGATACTCCGGGTTTTTCCAAACTGGAATTTAACGGTTTTGAAGCCGAGGCCATCAAAGATCTTTATCCGGATTTCACTCATTATGCGAATGACTGCCGTTTTAACGGCTGCATCCATGTCAACGAACCGGACTGCGCCGTCAAGAAAGCCTTGGCCGCCGGACTGATTCTACCCGAAAGATATGAAAACTATATAAAAATCTACGATGAAATAAAAAATCTGAAAATCCGATACTGAGGTGTCCGCCATGATCGTCGCCCCTTCGTTTCTCACCGCCGACATGCATCGGCTTGAAGCCGAAATCACATCCGTTTCCACCGCTCCGTGGATCCACTTTGACGTCATGGATGGCGTTTTCGTGCCAGCCGTTACCTATGATTTCCACCTCGTGCAAGCGGTGAAGCGCTTCAGCGACCGCTATTTCGACTGTCACCTGATGTGCGTCGCCCCGGAGACCCTATTTTCCGACTACGCCGCGGCCGGAGCTGATTCCATCACCTTCCATGTCGAGGCGACTTCTACCGTTTTGGCAGCCATTGCGAAATTGCGTGAGCTTGGATGCGCCGTCGGATTGTCGTTGAAACCGGCCACGCCGGTCGCTGTCATCGAACCCTATCTGGACTTCCTCGATCTCGTTCTCGTCATGTCTGTCGAACCGGGAAAAGGCGGTCAGAAATTCCTGCCTTCCGCGCTGGACAAAATTACTTTGCTGACCGCGTTACGACAAGCGGGAGGATACCGGTATCTGATCCAGGTCGATGGTGGCATCAATGCTGAAACCGCTGCTCTCGTGCAAACGGCCGGCGCAGATGTCGTTGTCGTCGGCTCGTATCTTTTCAACCGCAAGGATCGTGAACAGGCGATCCGGGAACTCGAACATGGGCATTAAGGTGAAGGTGTTCGCCGGGCCCAAGGACTACGACCTGCGGCGACTATATTTTGAAGAAGCCGACGAATTTCTCGTCGGCGTCGACTCTGGACTCGATCAGATGATCGCTGCCGATCTTCGCATCGATCTCGCCGTCGGCGATTTCGATTCGATCGATCCGGCCAATCTCGAGCGGGTACGACGGACGGCGGGCTTCTGCGTCGAGCTGGACAAAGAGAAGAACATGACCGATCTTGCCTTTGCGCTCGACCATATCTACAATCATATCGTCTATGATGCCATCGAAGTGTTCGGCGGCGTCGGCGGCCGCGTCGACCATTTGATGGCCAACATCAATCTCCTGAAGAAATACGATCTCACGTTTCGGGACGAACGGAACAAACTGTATGTTTTGAAAAAAGGCAGCCACAAAATCGCCAATTTTCATCGATATGTCTCGTTTTTCGCGATTGAGGACTGTTATAATCTATCAATCAAGGGATTCCGCTATGAAATCACCAATTACTATCTGAGTACCAGCGATTCCATCTGCGTTTCCAACGAAGGCTCCGGTGAAGTCGCGTTTTCCAAGGGCAAGCTGCTCGTCATCGAAACCGACGAGCCGGATGGCGGCAAAGAATGAATGTTCATCGAAAAATCACGCACCGCTCACATTGGCGGGGGCGTGCCCGTGTTATAATGGATGCAATTAATCTGCGAGGTGGATACCGATGAAAAAACTAATTGCTTTGATCTTCGTGCTCCTGGCGACGTTTTTAATTGCCGGTTGTACGTTTGATTTCACGACCAGCGCGACAACGACGATTTCGACGGCCGGAACCAGCGCCGCAACGTCTATCACATCGACGTCCACATCCACCGCGACAGTAGTCACGACAACGTCAACGGCCATCGACATTGACATGATCATGTCGGCTATCTATAATCGAATATATGAAGATCTCTATGATGAAATCCGCGCCGAAGTCATTGCCGATCTGTCCGAAGAACGCTTCGATCAGATTTATCAGC
>CAZFHR010000108.1:0-5131 GCA_964519115.1 uncultured Candidatus Izemoplasmatales bacterium | reverse complement strand
ATTCGCCGCATTCAGAAGGGCCTGGATATTGGCCGTATCGTCAGTCAGGACCTGCTGGATGACGGAATCGAGGATCTCGTACATCTCCTGACAGTAATACGGTTCTTCCGGATGCTTCGTCGTCGCGAGCGCGTCATAGAAATCGTTGAAATTGGGAAGATAGACGTTGACGTACCGGGTTTCGATATCCTGGATGACGCTCAGGTACGCTTCATCCTTCCAGGCATAGATCGATGGGACGATCGTCATGCCCTTCTGTTCGGCGACGGTCTGACCGCGGTACATGCTCTGGACGGCGACCTCGGAGACTTCCGGGCTGCGGCCGATGTATTCAAGAAACATCAGGGCGCCGCGGACCTGGGCGTCGCTCGCGTTCGCCGAAAACATATAGGGCGTACCGCCGAAGAGCGTCGACTGGTGGCTGGCGCCAACGTCATCCATCCCGGCCGGCATCGGCACGAAGGCGATGTTGTTCTTGTCCATCGAATAGTTCGTGACCGGCAGGTTGATCGCATCGGAGCCGACGAAAGCCATCGCCGCCATGTTGTTGCCGATATAGAAATACCAATCGGAATAAGTGAGGGACGGTGTCGCCGGGAGGGCTTCTTCCATCCACTTCAGATCATAGATCCATTGCAGCGCCTTGACGGCCGCTGCGCTGTTCAGATTCGCCGACCAAGTATCGGTCATTTCATTGTAGATCTGCAGATCCTCGCCGAAATTCCAGACGAGGTTGGAGAATTGCCAGCCGCCGTTCTTGTTGGCGGAGAGGATCACAAGGCCGGCGACTTCTTCGTCATAACGAGCCCGCATCTGCGTCGAAACGTAGGTAGCGGTCGCATACAGTTCGTCCATCGTCGTCGGATAGAGCGGATTGCCATCCGCGTCGTGGATGTCGATGATTCCGTCGAAGTTCCAATCTTCCATCAGACCAACCTGTTCGAAGATGTCGAGGTTAAGGAACAGCCCGAGGCCATAGCCGTCGCGGGGAACGCCATACACCTTGTCGTCAAACGTGAGGGCGGCGCGCATTTCGTCGTCCATCTTGTCAAGCCATCCGAATTCGACGAGGTAGGGAGTGATGTCGCGGACGTAATTTTTCGACACGAGCTTTTCGGGTTCAGTGAACCAGGTTTCAAAAACCACGGGCAGATTGCCGGTATTGGCAAGTGCCGCGAACGTGTCCGTCGAATAGATATAAGGCTGGCCGACGATGTCGTATTCGGGGTGGTCGGTTTCAAACAGCGTTTCCCAATCCTCGTACATGGCGACGTCGTCGGTCAGGTTCGACGCCGGCCAAAAACCGATCGTCACGCGCGTGACGGCGGTCGTCTGTTCGGCACAGCCGACGAAGGCGAAAAGTGCGGCAGCGGCCAGAAAGAGCAGGATTCCTTTTTTCATCATGATGCACCCCCGGAAACGATGTTGAAAACATCATTCGACGAACGACGTTTCCTTCATCTACCATTATATATTTCTTTCCCGACGAATAAAACGTAACAATACTGCAAAAAGGTTGGCTATCCTGCGATAATCGCGTTGACGTTTGCGAAAACCCTTCTTAAGGGTTATAATTGTGCTGTCGGAGGTGAAGGGGATGTTCGTCAAACTAGAGCGGCGCATCGTGGCGACGATCGTCGCCGTCACCGTCATTTTCTGTCTTGCGGTCAGCCTGACGACGGCAATCGTGATCAGCCGCAGTTATCTGGCCACGTTCGAAGACGGCGTCGCCGAAGCCGTCCGGATCGCCGTCGATTACAGCGGCATCAAACTTGAAACAATCAAGAGCGACGGCGTCAAAATCGCCGCCGATGAAGGCATCCTCGCCGGCCTCGGGCGCGACGAGTACGTCACGTCGATCAACCCGAAACTGAATTATTTCCGCAGTCAGTACCAGGAGGTGATCGTCGGGCTCACCATCTATGGGGAAAACGGCTTCGTCTACAAGACCGACAGCCTGCCGGTGGCTTCGATCGAACCGTTTGCGACCCTGGCGGCCATGCCGGCAATCGCCGCGTTCATCGCATCCGCGGACACCGAACTGACGACGATCGTCTTCCGCGACGCTCCGGCGCCGACCATCCGCTATTTCACCATCATCGTCAAGATCGGAAACGCCGACACCGAACTCGGCTACCTGTTCATCAACATCGACCCGGATTACCTTTTCGCCGCGTACTTCGGTTTCGAAGAATATGCATCCTTCAGTCTCGTCGCTCATTATGTCATCGCCGACGGCGTCGCCTACCATCCCTCGGCCAACCGCATCGACACCGCCAACATCGGCCTCGCCGATGCCGGCACGGATTCCTATTTCACCGCCGGCCATCGTCGCTTCGTGGATGCCGAACCGCTCTATGCCGAAGCCTATCAGCTCGTGACCATTGCCGACACGGCGCCGCTTTTGCATGATATCGCCGTTCTCGTCGCCGTCCTGGCGGCGATCGATATCCTCATCATCGCCGTCGCGGCCGTCGTTTCCCGCCGTCACGCCATCGTGATCGTCGGTCGCCTGGAGGCGCTCCGGGAAAAAATGCGCCAAGCACCTGCCCGCATCGAATGAAAAGAAGACGCGCTTCTCAGTGCGCCTTCTTTATTTTGACGCTGACGCGCGTTCCGCCGTCGACGACCGAGTCGACGGTGATGCCATAGGTGCGGCCATATTCGAGTTTGATCCGTTCGTCGACGTTTTTCAAACCGTAGCCGCCAAGACCGGCCAACAGCCGTTTTTCGGAAAAGAGATCGTCGGTCGGCAGAAAGCCGATGCCGTCGTCGGCCACTTCGAACAATACGTCGTCACCGTCCGCGCGAGCGGCGATGACGATCCGACCGATGCGGTCAAGACCGGTGAATCCGTGCTTGATCGCGTTTTCAACGATCGGCTGCAGGATCAGTTTCAGGGTTTCGACGTCTTTCACGTCCGGATCGAGGCGATATTCGACCGTGAACATGTCCGGGAACCGGATCGTCTGGATTTCGACAAAATTGCGGATCAGGTCGAATTCCTCTTCGACGGTGATGAACTTGTCGCCTTTGTGGAGGCTGATGCGGAAGAATTTCGCGAGCGCGAGCACGAGTTTCTCGATGTCGGGCTCTTTCTTTATTTTTGCCATCCAGGCGATGGCGTCAAGGGTGTTGTAAAGAAAATGCGGATTGATCTGCATCTGGAGGGCATATAGTTCGAGTTTCCGTTTGTTTTCCATTTCGATCGTGTTGGTCCGAATCAGTTCGATGATCTGGTTGATCATCTCGTCATAGGCTTTTTCAAGTTCGTAGATCTCGTCTTCCGGAACCACCGTGGAGACTTTTTTCTTCGTCTGGCCGAACTCCTTCAGGTTGGCGACGAGCTTGTTGAGGGGCCGCGCGACCCGACCGGCGATCCGGGCCGACAGAAATGCGAGCACGACAAGCGATACGGCGCCAAGCAAAATGATGTAGTTGTTGAGGATATCGATGTCTTTGAAAAGCAGATCGCGGTCAACGACCGATAAAGCTGAAAACGCGAGCGACGAGTACGTCGAAGTAATCCCGTCGAGGGTGCTGGTGGTGAGGATCACCTGATGTCCGGACACCGTCACGATCGCGAAATCGTCGGTCGAGAGTCCTTCGTCCGGATATTGCGGCAGAATGGCACCGGGATCGGAAGCGGCGATGACGTCCCCATTGGCAGCCAGCAGGAACGAATAGGCCGCTGCGACCGTCTCCGGATAGGTCAGGGCGGCGAGCGCGGCTTCGACCGCCGCCGGCTTTACATAAAACAAGGCGACGGCGAACCGCTCGCTTTCCGGATACATCGTGATGATCTGCCGGGCGAAGACGAGCCGGGTTTCCCCAGATGCCTCCTGATAATTGCCAGCATAGGCGAGCGTATTCGCCGGCGTTTCAAACATGCTAGTAAGAAAAACGGTATCCGGGTAAGATACGGGCGTTGCGGCCATGCGGCCGCGATAGAAATCGTCATCGTAATAGACGACCACTTCGGCAAACGTGTCGGCGTCGATGTCAGAATCGGCGAGCAAGGCGGCGAAATACGTTTCTTTTTCGGTTTTCGTATGCAGATCGCTTTCCATGTAATCGGTCAGCGTACTCGGGTCGTCAAACAAATACAGGTAGCCGAGTGTCACACGGTTCAGAATGTCGCGCAGCGCTTCGTCGAACTGGTTCTGACGCAGGACGATTTCCTCATATTTGCCGGTTTCGATCTTCGTTTTCGCCAGGGTGCGGATGACAATCATCGTCAGAAAAGCCGCAAACGTCAGGATACCCGCCATCACGAGAGCGGTGCGGGCGCGGATGCCGAGGGTGCGTTTCATCCCGATTGACCGCCGTTTCTCGTCACGAATTCCGTCGGTGTCATGCCAACGCATTTCTTGAAGATGGAACTGAAGTATTTCTGGTCGGAATACCCGACCATGTCGGCGATTTCATAGACCTTGTAGCGGTTCTGCGTCAACAGCCGCTTGGCGGTCAGGATTCGGTAATTCGTCAGGCACTCGTTGAACGTCACGCCGGTGTTTTCCTTGAACGTGTGCAACAGGTAGGATTCGCTCACGTACAATTCGTCGGTCACTTTCTTGACCGTCAGGTTCTGGGCATAATCGCGGGCGATCATCGCCATTGCCCGGACGACCAGCGGTTTCCAGGGCGCATCCGTCTGAGCCGAAGTCTGAACGGTGGACAGGGCCGGAAAATACTTATTGGTGGCGGCGCGTTTGGCCGCATTATAGGCCTCGACAAAGCCGCATAGCCCCGAAAATGGCGCCGACAGACCGATCGAGACGATGTCGGAACGATCGCTTTCGAACCGTTTGATGGCTTCGCGGGCACGGTCCTCCCAACAGGTTTCCTTCTGCGTTGGAACGATGAGGAAAAAACCGTGATCAAACCGGCAGGACAAGGCGGGTTTTGTGAACGCAGCGAATGCTCCGGCCAACCGGTCGACGGTTGATGCATAGTCCGTCGCGTCAGCGAAGGCGTCGCGGCCGTCGACGGTACCGTAGATGACTGTGCCCGACGGCGGAAAGACGATGCCGGCAGCTGCCAGACGATTTTCAGCGTCCGCGACGGCATCGCCGCGGACAAGGGCGGCGTAAAGCGATTGCCGGATCGCCGGCAGTTCGGCGTCGGCGAC
>CAZFHR010000107.1:0-5144 GCA_964519115.1 uncultured Candidatus Izemoplasmatales bacterium | reverse complement strand
ATCCAGTTGCCGACTGGATATGTGATCGAAGACCGCGACGAACAGGGCCGCTTCATCGGCCTCGTTTTGCCCGAGCCGCTGCCGTCGGCGTTCGTCTGCAACTGCGACCGCGTCGCTCACACGCTCATCAATGCCCTCAAGTCCCGCGGCGTCGCCGTTCCCGATCACTGCTCGGTCGTCGGCTTCGACAATTCGATTTTTTCGACGATTGCCGAACCCCCGATCACGACCGTCGACAACAACGTCGAAGAAATGGTGCGGACCTGCGCCAAGATCATCACCAAGAAAATCACCGATCCCGAGCGTTCATACGGCCGCGTGATGATTTCCGGAACGATCATCGAACGGAAATCGATGAAGGCCGTCACCGCATGACCCCATCTCCCCGAACGAAGGAGCTTTGCCATGTTTAAGAAAATTGCGATCCTTTTCCTGGCGGCGGCGACCGTTATCCTGACTGCCGGTTGCCAGATGGCGACATCGACGACGCCGACAACGACCGATACTACCACGGGCACCACGGGCACTACGTCGACGACGCTTTTCACCGGAACCATCACCTTGGATGAAAGCGCGCTGATCCTGGCGCAGAACGCCGCCGCTCAACTGAACTATACCCTTGATTTTACGAACGTGTCCGGCACACTCATCGTTTTCACTTCCTCGGACGAAACGGTCGCCACGGTTTCCGCCGAAGGCCTCGTCACCGCCATTGGTCCCGGCGCGGCTGAAATCCGGGCGGCCTACAGCGAGACGGTGTATGCCGTCTGCACGGTCACCGTACCGGCGACCTATGTCCTGACCGCCCCGAACAAAGCGATCTACAGCCTCGGCGAGGACCTGAGCGTCCGCGGCGGTTCGCTTGCCGTCTATGACGCCGATGGCGAACGGATCGAAACCATCGCCCTGACGGCGGCCATGATCACCGCCTTCGATCCCGAGGCCGTCGGTGAACAGATCGTTCAGTTCACCTGCTTGGGCATGGCGTTCGGTTTTTCGATCTATATCCTGAACACCAAACAGGAGGCAGTCCTTTTCGACGATTTCATTCTCCTGTCGGCAACCCCCGCCGCTGCCACGAAGATTGAATTCGCGCTGACAAAAGGTGATGTCGACCTACTCATCGACGCCGTCGGCAGCGTCTACGACTATCAGGAAATCCAGATTTACGCCTATTTCACCGCACCTTCGGGCGATGTCAAGAAAATCTCCGCCTTCTGGTATCAGGAATACCGGGAAGCGATCACCGGCACCGTCGTCAATCCCCGCAACAACCTCGAAGGGACGGTCACGGTTCTGCCCAACGACTTCGCCATCGTCCTCGCCTATCTGCCGGAAAACGACCCGCAGTACCGGATGCGGTATGAAACCGCCGAAACCGGCGATTTCGACGCTGAGGTCTACGTCACCGTCGATGGCGCCGTGATCCAGACGTTTTCCAAGGAATTCTCGGTCGCCGCCGACCCGGCTTCCGATTACCGTGGCTATGTGACGATCGATGCGACGAGCAATCGCCACTTCGCTTTTTCCGCCGGTGGCACATACATGCCGGTTGGACAGAACGTCGCCTGGTATACTTCGAAAGACCGCAAGTACTACGACTACAAAGCCTGGTTCGGCGAAATGGGCGCAGTCGGGATGAACTATGCCCGCGTCTGGATGGCTGCCTGGGGTTTTTCGATCTTCTGGGATGACGTTTATGACTACGATACCCGCCAGGGCAACATGAACTCCCTGGACGAAACACTCGAACTGGCTGAAGAAAATGGCATCTACGTGCAGCTTTGCCTGTTGCATCACGGCATGTTCTCCGCCGAAGTCAATCCGATGTGGCCGAACCCATCGAACACCTGGTATACCGACAAATACGGAGCCAATCCCTATGCTGAACTTCTGGCGAGTCCCGGACTGTTCTTCACGTCCGATCTTGGCAAGATGACCTTCAAGAACCAGCTTGATTACATTGTCGCCCGCTGGGGATACAGCGATCATATTCTCGCCTGGGAACTCTTCAACGAAGTGGACTGGATCGAAGAGTATACCGCCACCGCCGGCACGGCGTGGCATCGCGAAATGGCCGAATATCTCGACGTGATCGATCCCTATGATCATCTCGTCACGACCTCGGTCAAAGGCGATTCGTTCCTTTCCGGCGTCTACAACGTATTCCAGCTCGACGCCATCGATTTCGTCAACGTCCACAACTATGGCATCTATAACCATGTCGCGACCCTCCCGGTCCGGCAGAAGAACGGTTTCAACATTTTTGCCAAGCCGATCCTCTATGCCGAAGTCGGCTATTCCGGCAGCGGCGGCCAAGCCCAGATCGCCGTCGATCCTACCAACATCACGCTCCATCAGGAATTGTGGGGCGGGATGATGGGTGGCGGCGCCGGAACCGGCATGAACTGGTGGTGGGAATCCTGGATTCATCCGGAAAACGCCTATGGGGCCTTCCAAGGCGCCGCGACATATGCGGCGACCATGGATCTCTCCGGTTCGGCCTATGCCCTTCTCTCCGATGTGTCCGGCACCGCCCTCAGCAATATCGCATGTGCCGTCATCGGCTATCGCGTCGACGACCGGGTGTACGCCTATCTCTATGATTCCTCGTATGCACTGAACAATCCGACGGTGGGGACGAAACACGGCGTCACCCTGAGCGTACCCGGTCTGGCGACCGGCACTTACGCCATCGTTTACAGAAACACGTTCGACGGTACGATCCTCGCGCAAACGAGCGTTACCGTCGATGCCTCGGGCTTGCTTGTCATGACGTTGCCGGATTTTACCACCGACATCGCCATCGCGGCAACGCGGATCGGCGGGTGATCGGATGCGAAAACTCATCGAAGAACACCTGCAAAACGTCATCGTACCGTTCTGGATGGCATTGAAGGACGGCAAATACGGGGGCTATTACGGCCATGTCGGCAGCAATCTCGCCGTCCACCGGGACGCCGATAAAGGGCTCGTGCAGCAAGCCCGTCATCTCTATGCTTTCGCACGTCTCGAAAACCATTATAAAGACGGACGCTATCTTCCTTATGCAGAAACGGCCTACCGTTTTCTCAAGGACGTCATGCGCGACGCAAGCCGTGGCGGGTATCGCTGGATTGTCAGCCGCAGCGGCAAGACGGTCGACGACCGGAAAGTCACCTACGGACACGGCTTCGTCCTCTACGGACTGGCCGAATACTATAAAGCCACCCAGAATCCGGCGGTGCTTGCGGAAGCGATCGATCTGTTCGTCCTGATCGAAAAGACATCCGCCCGCGCCAACGGCGGCTATCGGGAGGAATTCTCGGCTGACTGGCAAGAACTGCCGGCCCGGCTTCTGACGGACGGAATCCCGGACGCGGCCTTCTCGACGAACACGCTGCTCCACCTCCTCGAGGCCTATTCCAACCTGCTTGAAGCGGTTCCCAACGAGACCGTCGCGGATGCCATTCACAGACTGATCGGCGTCTTCGTCTATCAGGTGCAAAATCGGGAAACCGGCCGTTTCAGCATGTATTTCGATCAGGAATTCCTGCCGATTGCTTCGGAACGTTCGTACGGTCATGAAGTCGAGGCCTCCTGGCTCATCGCCCGCGCCTCGCGTCTGATCGGAGTCGAAGATCCCGCGGTGGATGAACTCACCCGCGTCCTCGGCAAAGGTGTTCTTCGCGACGGCTTCAATGGTCAGAGCGTGGATTATGAAAGCGGTCCCGAAGGAAACGATCCAACCGCGGTCTGGTGGGTTCAACTCGAAGCGATGATCGGTTTTTATCAGTTGTACCGCGACGAAGTCAATCAGGCGGCGAAGACCGCCGCAGAATCCGTTTTTGCGTTTGCCCTGGCCCACCTGGCGGACAAACGACGGGGTGGCGAATGGTTCTGGTCGTGCGATAAAAACGGGATTCCAAACCGCATCCGCGGCATCGCCGAACTGTGGAAGACCCCTTATCATGTCGTCCGCGCCCTCGTCGAACTGATGGAAAGGATTGACGAATCATGATCCATCCGCGATATCACCAAATGAAAGCGAAGCAGGAGCGCCTGATCCGGAGAAGAAATCCGCTCGACCGCTCTTTCCAGAACGGCGTGCTCGATCGCCATGTCCGACCGGTGTTGACCGCCGAACACGTGCCGATCGAATGGCGGTTCGACGTCGTCAAAGAAACCAATCCGCAGTTTCTGGAAAGGCTGGCCGTCAATGCCGTCTTCAACGCCGGCGCTTTGTATTATCAGGACGAGTACTATCTGATGGCGCGCGTGGAAGGAAGCGACCGCAAGTCGTTCTTCGCCGTCGCCAGGAGCAAGAACGGCGTTTCCGGTTTCCGCTTCGTTCACAAACCCGTCGTCTGGGACGATCTCGTCCCGGCCGAAACGAACGTCTATGACATCCGACTCGTCGCCCATGCGGACGGCTGGATCTACGGCATCTACTGTTCCGAACGGCAGGATCCCGCTGCCCTGGCCGGCGATACCGTCGCCGCCGTGGCGAAAGCCGGCGTCCTGCGGACGAAGGACATGATCCATTTCGAGCGTCTTCCCGACATCGAGACGCCATCGCCGCAACAGCGCAACGTCACCCTTCATCCGGAATTCGTCGGTGGCCGCTATCTCCTCTATACGCGACCACAGGACGGCTTCATCGAAACCGGCAAGGGCGGTGGCATCGCCTATGGCTTCATCGATGACTTCCAGCACCCCGTGATCCAGGAGGAATTCCTGCTTGATGCGAAGAAGTACCATACAATCTACGAACTCAAGAACGGTGCCGGACCGGCGCCGATCAAAACCGCCCGCGGCTGGATTCACATCGCCCACGGCGTCCGCAACACCGCCGCCGGCCTCCGTTACGTTCTATACGCCTTCGCCACCGCTCTCGACGATCCGACGAAAGTGATCGCAAAACCGTCCGGATATCTGCTTGCCCCACGTGGCGCGGAACGGCTGGGCGACGTTGGAAACGTGCTGTTCTGCAATGGCGCGGTCAAGAATGAAAAAGACCAAATCTTCATCTATTACGCATCGGCTGATACGCGGATGCACGTCGCGACGACGGACATCACCCGGTTGACGGATTACGTGTTTGGCAATCCGCCGGAACGATTCCGGTCGCTTGATTGCGCCAAACAGCGGAAAACCTTGGCCGA
>CAZFHR010000106.1:0-5166 GCA_964519115.1 uncultured Candidatus Izemoplasmatales bacterium | reverse complement strand
GTCGCGGCTCAGGATTTGAAAAGGCGTTTGTAGGTCGCGTAGCCACCATCGAGGTTCTTGGCCATAAAACCGTTTTGTACGAGGATGCGCAGCGCCGAATGAGAACGGACGCCGGAAAGGCAATAGACATGGATCGGCTTCGTCCGTGGCAGTTCTCCGAGGTGACTACGTAGTTTGCCGAGGGGGATGTTCACGGCGTTCGGAAGCGCTCCGCGGGCGAATTCGTAAGGTTCGCGTACGTCCAGGAAATAGGCGCCTTCCTTCGCAAGGCCGGCGATTTCATGCCACTGGAACGTTTCGTCGAGTCCGGACATCAGGTTCTCGCCGTAAAAGCCAAGCATGTTCACCGGATCCTTTGCGGAAGAATAGGGCGGAGCATAGGCCAGATCGAGGTTTTTCAGATCTGTGACGCGCAGATGGGCATAGATCGCCGTCGCCAGGACGTCGATGCGCTTGCATCCGCCCTCGCCGCCGACCGCCTGGGCGCCGTAGATCGCTCCGGTTTCGGGATGGAACAGCAGTTTCATCGCTATCGTTTCCGCACCCGGATAATAATCCGCATGCGAGTCGGGGTGGGTATGGAGGGCGCGATAGGGTAGTCCGGCCGCCTTCAGGGCCTTTTCGTTCATGCCGGTCGAAGCGACCGTCAGATCAAACACCTTGACGACAGCGGTTCCGAGCGCGCCGGCATAGGCGTCCGGGACGCCGCAGATGTCATTGGCGGCGATCCGGGCCTGCTTGTTGGCCGGTCCGGCGAGGGCGATCATCGTTTTGGTGCCGGAAACGAAGTCGGTGATTTCCGCCGCATCGCCGATGGCATAGACATCGGGATCGTTTGTCCGCATGTTCGCATCCGTCAGGATGCCCCCGCGGCCGCCGAGCTCCAGTCCCGCCGCCTTGGCAAGCTGGTTTTCGGGGCGGACGCCGACGGCGAAGAGGATGAGATCAGCCGTGACGACGCGATCGCTTGCCAGAATGATCCGGCGCCCTTCGTCTTCAAAAGCCTTCACCCCGTCGTTCAGGATCAGGTCGACACCGTGGGCGGCGAGATGCCGATGGACGATAACTGCCATTTCCGGATCGATCGGCGTCAGGACCTGATCAGCCATCTCGATGATCGTGACGGTGATGCCAAGATTCTGCAGGTTTTCAGCCATTTCCAAACCAATAAAACCGCCGCCGACGACTGCTGCCGTCGCCGGGTGAAAGGTGGCGATGTAGTCGTGAATGGCGTCGGTGTCGGGAATCGTCCGGAGCGTAAAGAGGTTTTTCGCTTCCTTGATGCCCGGAATCGGTGGTTTGACGGGAGCGGCTCCGGTCGAAATGACCAGTTTATCATAGGCTTCTTCGTAGGTTACGTCCGTTTCCAGGCGTTTGATGATCAGGGTTTTCCGGGAACGGTCGATCGACAGGACTTCGTGTTTTGTCCGGATGTCGAGACGGAACTTTTCCTGCATCTCCGCAACCGTCTGGACGATCAGGCGTTTCCGGTTCTTGATGACGCCGCCGATATAATATGGCAGACCGCAGTTCGCAAACGAGATGTAGTCGCCGCGTTCCAAGACGATGATGTCGGCGTCTTCATCCAGACGGCGTAGCCGGGCAGCGACGCTGGCACCGCCGGCGACACCGCCGATGACGATGATTTTTCTGTTCACGATGATACCTCCTGATATTGGTATCCGATATATAAACTATACAACTTTAACCGCCACAGTCAAGTGGAACGCCCAGGTTTATAAATAAAAGAGCGGAATCCCGCCGAAACGGAATTCCGCCATCCGAAAAAGATGTCGCTTCGCGACGACGGCGGGCGGACAGAATCCACCCGACGTATCGGTGCGAGGTCAGTCTTCGTCGCGATGTTCGATTTGCTTCTCCTTGTCGGCTTTGTTCGCCTTGATCCGGTTCCATACGATCATTTTCAGGGCGCCGAGACCGACGAGGCCGACGACGATCAATACATACCAGTACCATTCCATGATTGATTCCTCCTTTTATTTGAGACCTGATTTTCGGACGAAAGTGCGCATTGCGAACGCACCGAGTGCCAGCGGATAGATCGTACCGATGAGCAGGTAGGCCCAGAAGTCGATGTTGGCGGTGTTCGAGCTCGACATCGCGAGGTTAAGCAGAGCCTTCACCGGCCAGAAGTTCGGGGCGATGCCCAGAAAATACTGGCGCCAGTCCTGCAGTGAATTGAGGATCGAGAGCATCGGGATCATGACGATGATCGCACCCGTCTTGATGTAGGCAAAGCCTTCGATCTTGTTGCGGGCGAAGCCGGCGAAGACGGCGCCGATGAACGGCACGATCAGACTCGACACGACCGAGAAGAGCAGGATATGAACATAGGTGATCTTGTCGAACAAGCCGATCGTGAGCCCCATGTATTCGATCGTATAGGCCTCGGAAGCAAAGAGCTTCAAGCCGGCGCACATCACGATGTTACCCAGGACCGCGAAGACGAACGCATAGATCGTCTTGAAGAGCGCGTAGCCGGAGACCGTCACGGGCGTGACGGCGATCGACCACAGCGTTTTCTCGTCCTTGTTTTCCAAAAGCGAAAATCCGAGGAGCGCGCCCATCATGTAGCCGCCAAGCGAGATCGCCACGACGAAGCCGATGAGCAGGGTGATCGCCCGCGCATTGGTGGCGGCGCCGCTCCGTTCGAGGATCGCCGGCAACAGCCAGCCGCAGATGCCGAGCATCAAAAACGGGTAGAACAGCACGAACGCATTCATCGGATCCTTCAGGATCGTCTTCAGTTCATACTTCAATAGTTTTCCGTATTTCTTCATTTTCATCCCTCGATCGCGTTTTCGCGGAAACGATTATAAATCAGCGCGGGGTAGAGGACGCCGCCCAGGGCGGTGAGCCAGACAGCGGCGACGATGATCCGCAGTGGTTCGACGTCTTTGAAGAGGCTTTCGACGAGGACGTTGGTCGCAAACATCGGCGAAAGCATGCCAAGATACTGCCAGTCGCCCTCGAGGATGCCGAGGGGAACGAGGAAGAGGGGAATGACGAACAGAACGAAGGCTCCCATATATCGCATGAGGAAACCCATGAATTCGCGTGAATAGAGGATGAGGATGTACCCGACGGCGGTCGAGGCGAAGACCGAAAGAATCGTCGCACCGAAGATGCCCAGCAGATTGACCGTGATGCCATGGATCAGCCAGGCCGAGAGCACGATCATGATCGTCGAGAGAATGCCGGTGAAGATTGCCGACAGCACTTTCGCGCCGAGGATCTGCCAGACCGTAACCGGGGTGACGAGCAGCGTCTTGATCGAGCCTTCCTGTTTCTCAAAGAAGAAGGAGGCGCCGAGGAGGACGACCGACATCATGCCGGTATCGGTGACGACGAGCAGCGGGATCAGACTTTCGGCTTCCGACTTCGACGTCAGCGCGATGATCAGAACCCAGATCGCGGCGACGAGAATGCCAAAGAAGATGATCCGGTATTTCACCAGGCGCTGGAACTCGCCTTTCAGCAGTTTGAAGAATTCATTCATAGCGGGCTTCACCCGTCACTTTGATGAAGATGTCCTCCATCGTCGTTTCGCCGCTGTGGATCGTGACGATCTCGTCATGCTGGACGATGTCGAGGAACTCCGGATTGGCGCCGAGTCCGGCCATCGGGAAGACCGAGCGCTGGGCGCCGTTTTCGTTGACGTGTTCGACCGATACTTCCCGGCGGCCGTATTTGAGCTTCAGGTCGTGCGGGGAGGAGATGTCGGAAATCGATCCCTTCGTCATGAAGGCGACTTCATCGCACAGCTGTTCGACGTCACCCATCAGATGGGTCGTGATGAAGATCGTCTTGCCGGCGCGCTTCATCTCGAGGATCATGTCCTTCAGGATCTTGGCGTTGGCCGGATCGAGGCCGTTCGTCGGTTCGTCGAGGAAGATCATGTCGGGATCGTTCAGCAGTGCGCGGACGAAATTGAGTCGGACCTTCATGCCTTTCGAAAACTCGCCGACCGGACGGTTGGCGTCATTGGCGAGACCGACGCGCTGCAGGAGCGCTGCCCAATCGACCTTCGTCTGGTATAGGCCGGCGAAATAGGTCATGTTTTCGCGCGCCGTCAGGCGGTTGAAATGGACCGGCATCTCAAAGCCGACGCCGACCCGCTCGTAGAATTCCTTGCCAAAGTCTTTCAGGTTCTTGCCAAAATAAAGGACTTCTCCTTGATAATCCCAAAGCAGCTTCGCGAGGATCTTCTGAGTGGTCGATTTTCCGGCTCCGGATGGTCCAAGCAGGCCGAAGATCGTACCGGCGTTGACACTGAAGGAAACACCTTTGATCGTGGTTTCCTTGGCGGTGGGGTACGTGAAACGCAAATCCTTGATCTCAAATGCTTTTTTCATCGGTTTTCTCCATTCCCTTGACGACGATTTTCATGAATTCGATGCTTTCTTCGCGGATGGATTCCATATACTGCAGATCCATGCCAACGCGGGCGTACGTGGCCTGCAGGCCACTGGCGGCGGTTTCCAAGATCCGGTAGACGTCCTCCGGCTTCAGTTCCGGCCGGAAACGATCCCAGGGAAGATCCCGGAAGAATCTCCGGATGCTCATCCGTTCGAGGTCGCGGAACCGTACGGCGATCCGGTCGGCGACGACCGGCGGTGGTTCGGCGAACGCTCCGAACAAAAACTTCGTCGCGTCGGCGTGCATGGCCGCGTAACGGACCTTCCAGGCGATGACGTCGACGAGGGTGTCGAAAACGCTTCGCCCCGGTACCGTTTCAAACGCGTCCAGCCCCGCAAGCATCAGGTCGAGCTCGCGGTCGAAGACGGCGGCGTAGAGTCCCGCCTTGGAGCCGAAATGCTTGAAAATCGTTCCCTTGGCGACGCCTGCGGCCAGGCAGATCGTATTGGTCGAGGCGGCCGCATAGCCGTTTCTGACGATTTCCGCGAGCGCCGCGTCGAGGATTTTCGTCGCTGTAATGGATTTTTTCATCGGCTCGCGCTCCTTGGTGACCACATGGTCACTATTATTATATCGCGACCGATGCCGTCCGTCAAGAGGTCAAATGGATATTTAAGCGGATCAACCCAAAGAAAAAGCCGGGAACAAAGTTCCCGACCGATTGGTCATCTGCCAAGCCAACCGCCATCGACGGCGATCGTATATCCTTGGATATAGGAAGCGGCC
>CAZFHR010000105.1:0-5169 GCA_964519115.1 uncultured Candidatus Izemoplasmatales bacterium | reverse complement strand
TTCCCCAAAGCGGTCGAGAATTGATCGAAATCCTTCTTGCCATCATTCAAGGCGATATCCCCATAGGTACCAATCCAGTCGAACGCGTCCGCTTTGATATTGGGGATGACTTGGGTGATCCGCTTTCCGATGATGTCTTTGGCTTTCAGCCCGGTGATGGCTTCGAACGTGGGATTCACTTCGATGAATTCATAGTCACAGGGAACACCACGATCGTTACATAGAATCTTGTGGTAGGCATAGCCGATTTTGGAGTTCATGATGATTGCCTTGTAAAACTGGTTGTCCATGATCTTTCCTCCGTCTACAAATCCTTGAAAATCATGATGGTATGGGCGTTTCTCGTATTGCGGTGCCATTTTCTGCAGATCCAGCTGTCTTTGCGGACGGGTTGGCAATTTTTACTTTCGACTCGGTTTTTCCGGCTTTGCATGCGGAATCGCAGCTTGCGGATGTTGCTGGAGAAATTCCATGAATTGCTGAACAAGTTCGGGGTCGAACTGCTTTCCGGCACTTTGGGTCAATTCCGCAAGAATGTCAGTCGGTGGCGTTGTCGTCCGGTAGGGCGGATGATTTGACATGATGTCATAGGCGCCGATCAAATGGATCATGCGCGATAGAAGCGGAATTTCAGCTTCCCGCAATCCCTTCGGATATCCCTTGCCGTCCCAGCGCTCATGGTGATGCAAGGCCAGGTCGGCGATGTCGACGAAATCGTCTGACGCATTCAAGATCCGATACGAGATGAGCGGGTGCGTTTTGACCTGAACCCAGTCGTCTTTCGTCAATTTGCCCGGTTTGTTGAAAACCGCTTTATCTTCGACACCGATTTTGCCGATGTCGTGATAATAACCTGTCCGGCGGGCTTTTTCCGCATCGCCTTGAGGCAAGCCGATAAATTCTGCGAATGCGATGGCCAGGCGGCTGACGTTGTCGGAATGGGCTTTCTCCCAAGGAAAATCAGCATGAAGCTTATTCATCAGTTTGGTAACGAGGTTGCGTTTGTACTTGTCGCGGTCCAGCACTTTTTGCTTGTACATGAGCGATTCGGCATCGATGATCACATCGACGATCCGCTGTGCGGCGGTTGTCAGCATTTCGAATCCGATGGAAATGCTGCCGATCAGGCCATTGTATTCATACGTTTCGAATTTCTGGGAAATGGTTTCGGCATACGCGGCAGCCTTCTTACGGGTCGTGCTTGGCACAAGAATGATGAACTCGTCGCCGCCATAACGGGAAATGATCGCGTTTTTCGGCAACACGCCGCTTACCATCTCGGCCGCCCGTTGCAACAGCCGGTCGCCGGCGGAATGTCCGAAAACGTCGTTGGTGAACTTGAGCCCGTTGACGTCGGTCATCATCACGGCCAGGGGATAATCCGTTTCCGGAATTTTCGTCATGGCGTACTGTTCAAAGAAGTTACGATTGTACAGTCCGGTCAGGGTGTCATGGAAGCTGGCGAAGGCGATTTTCTCCTGCTGGATCTGTTTTTCCGTGATGTCGCGGAATACCAATACCACGCCGCTGATCACGCCGTCGGCGCCGATGATCGGAGCCGTCGTGTCCTCGATCGCATAGGTGGTTCCGTTTTTCGAATGCAATACCGTGTCTTCTTCCATTTTCTGCGGTTGTCTGGTCTGAAAACACTTGACGATCGGATCGATAAAAGGTTTGGTCGGATCCTGATGGGAGATGTTGAATACGGTAGAGTAAATCTTCCCGAGGGCCTGTGCTTCGTTCCAGCCTGTCAGCTGCTCACCGATGGAATTCAGCACCTCGATCTCGAGTTTGGCGTTGATGACGAGTACGGCGTCGCCAATCGAACGGATCGTTTCCAGATATTTTTGCCGTTCGTAATTCATCTTGTTCTGCGCTTCGCGCCGGGCGATGTTCGCCCAGACGCCGTTCATCAGAACTGTTAGCTGAAATACGTCGTTTTCCGTGTAGTCGGTCTCCTTGTTTCCGAGGCCGACGACGGCGATGATCTTTTCGTTTTGAACCACAGGAATGGACATGAATCTCTTGATGGCGACATGGCCCTCGGGATACCCCTTTTTGAGTGCATGGGGTGCTGCGAATTCATTAACGATGATTGGTTTCCGCTGGCGGACGACTTCGCCCCAGATGCCCGTTTTTTCCAAAGCGTACAAGGTTTGCGCATTGACGATGGAACACTCTTTCATGACGTCCTTTGACCAGGAGTTCAACGAAAACACCTGGGTAATTTCATCATACAGATAAAGGTATCCGATTTTGCTTTCGGTGAACTTGATGCATTCGTTCAGCACGAAATCAAGTTGTTCGAATTCCGAACCAAAAGACCGATTGATGACATCCAGGAGAATCTGGTTACGAAAGGTCGTCTTTTCCAAATTTTCCCGCGTCCGGTCCGCGGCCGTGATATCAGATACGACTGCGCCGATGCCGTTTTCACCCGAAGGCAGCACGACGGGGAATTTGGTCGCGACAAAGACTTTTTCCGAATGGCGGTCAATCGTATTGATCACCGTTTTCGACGTCAGGGCCAGAAGGTCGGAGGCATGGCGCTTCTGTTGGAAGTCGACATTCTGGGCCAGTTCATCATCGGTTTTCCCGAGAATCTCCTGACTTTCCTTATCAAAAAACGCCTGCGTTTTCTGATTGACGAAGACATAGCGGAACGCTTCGTCCTTCAGATAAATCTGCTCATTCTGCGCATCGAAAAACACTTTCAGCAGCTGTTCGGTCCGCGCTAGGTCTTGAATGAGTTTGCGATAGTGTTTTTGCTGCCTGCGGAAAAAGACGATCAAAAGGATGAGCGTCACCAGCAAGACAAATGAAAGAATGTTCCCCGGCGTGAGTATGGACCCACCGAGGAAACGGATGTCAAAAAACGTAATGATCGATACCAGCTTCATCATGTAGATTCACCTCCCTGTCGAAACATTCGATGATTCCCATTTACTTTGATATTCAAATTATACCATTTTATTGAGCTTTCGTATAGATGTTGCATCATCAAAATGACAAGTAACCCGACTTTCTATTCCTTGGGTTCATTAGGAATCGGGAGTGCAAATCAGAACCGATTGTCCCGCGCCGGGATAACGTTCAAATAATTCAGGTAAAATTCCTGGCCAAAGAAAAGACCCAGGCATTTAGCATAAGCATGGCCTGTGTCTTGGAAAATCGAGATGATCAAAACCACAAAAAGGTTCTCGGAAAGACATTGCCGCCCATCATTCACGGCTTTGCGATCATATCCGTTTGTTCTTGTCGTAGAATTCCGCGATTTCCTTCATCCGGTCGGGGATGAGGATCTTCTGCGGACAGTGGTCCATGCAGACGCCGCAGGCGATGCATTGGTCGGCACGTTCGCTGGCGGGAATTTCTCCATACGACTCGAGAAAATCCCATTTGTGTTTTGTGATGGCATACTGATTATACACTTTGAACAGCAGCGGGATGTTCACCCCCTGCGGACAGGGCATGCAATACTGGCATGACGTACAGGGAATCGTCCGGCTTTGAATGAATGCTTCGAGGGCGCGGTCGATGACGCGCTGATCCGCGCCGGAAATCGGGCGGAATGCCGAAAGCGTCTGGATGTTGTCGCGGGTCTGCTCTTCGTTGGACATGCCGCTCAGAACGACCATGACGTTCGGTTTGGAAGCCGCATACCGGATCGCCCAGGACGCAACGCTTGCTTCCGGATCCGCCGCTTTGAAAATCGCTGCCGATTCCTCGGATAGTGTCGCCAGGGTTCCGCCCCGGACCGGTTCCATGACGATGCAGGGAACGCCGTACCGCTCGACGATTTCATATTGCTGCTTGGCATCCTGGAACGTCCAGTCCAGATAGTTGCACTGAAGCTGCACGAAATCCCAGGCGAACATGTGGATGATATGGTCGAGGACGTCGGGAGTGTCGTGAAACGAGAAACCGAGATGACGGATCTTCCCGGCCTTTTTCAGATCGTAGAGAAAATCCATCATGCCGGGGACCAGGTAGGGCTTGAACTGTTCCTTGCCGAGAGCGTGGCACAGATAATAATCAAAATAGTCGACCTGGCACTTCTCGAGTTGTTCGGCGAAGATGCGTTTGGCGTCGTCGACGGAATGCAACAGCCAGCTCGGCATTTTCGAAGCCAGATAAAAGCTTTCCCGCGGATATTTCTTCAATGCCTTGCCGATAAAAAGTTCGGATAACCCGTGATGATAAGGGTACGCCGTGTCAAAATAATTGACGCCGTGGGCATAGGCATCGTCAATCATCCGCTGAGCGAGCGGCTCATCGATGTCGGGTTTGTCCTTTTCAAGCGTTGGCAGACGCATGCAGCCGAAGCCCAGCAGCGATGGGTTCTGTTTGATGCCGCGGAATGATGTCGCTTTGACATGGACGGTGTTGGCCATGATGATCACCTCGTATGAATGCATTGGCTTGCGAAGGGGTTCACCGAAGATCTGAAATGAAATCGGCGCTGACGACCCGGTACTGGGGATCGTAGTTCTGACGATAGGTGCCGCTGTGGTGGATGGGGCGAATGCCCTGTTCCATGAATTGATCGACGAAGGCCCGGGAAGCCGCGAATGGTAACGGGATGACGCCGTCACGGATCAGGTTCAGCAATGCTTCGATCCGGTTCTTGAACCGACAGACGGATCGTTCATCGAAGACGGCGCTCGCCGTCATCGACTGCAGAAACGCCGAGGTCAGGTTATCGATCGATATTTTCCCGCGGCGGACGGCATCAAGCGACACGCGTCGATACCCGCCGCCGATGTCTTCGACAAGCGGCAATTCTAGCGAGGGTGGCAGGGCTTCCTGCAATTCCGCCAGCAGATATTCTTTGATCGCCGTTTCGTCCGGGACGGCATGGAGATGCCGCGGACCGAAAACGCTCTGATACGTCAGTTTGATGAAATCTTCCATCTGCATCAGCGGGTATCGCCGAAAGTGGTCAGACAGCACGGTTTGCCATTCATCCATGATAAATCATCTTTTCGATATGACATGGGAAATCTAGTATGATTGTATCACATTCTCCGATTCACGACAACGAGATGTCCGAAACCGATCACTCTTTTCTTGACGCAGATACGCGAATTCCAAAAGAAAAGACCTTTTCGATGATACTCTATACCCCAAGTCAAGGACACTTTTTAAAATAGACCTTTTATTGTTCTA
>CAZFHR010000104.1:0-5177 GCA_964519115.1 uncultured Candidatus Izemoplasmatales bacterium | reverse complement strand
CGTTTATGCCGAAAAAGGCAAAAAGGTCATCATTCTTGACTTTGACCTGCGCCGCCCGAAAATGCATCGCGCTTTCCACCAGCCCAACGATCGGGGCTTTTACGATTATGTGATGGATAGTGTCGATTATCATGATTTGATCATTCATGATGAATCGAAAATCGACATCATTCTGTCGGGGAAACGCATTTCCTATCCGCATATTGCGCTCGGGTCAGGCCGGACTGCCGCCCTCATCGAGGCGCTGCGCACCGAATACGACTATATCGTCATCGATACACCGCCGGTTCTTTCCGTAACCGACGCCGTGATCATTTCCAAAATCGTCGACGGCGTCATTTATGTCGCCGCCTACAACAAGACGCGCAAGGATGATGCCCGTGAAGGGTTGAAGATCCTGCATTTCAACAACGCCAACATCATCGGCGGCGTCCTCGCCAACATCGATGTCCGCAAAACCAAAGCCTATGGTTATCACGGATATTATTATTACGGCGCCGAAGACAAGAAAGAAAACAAATAAGGAGGGATCGGCATGATCGACGTCCATTCGCACGTCCTGCCGTTCATCGACGATGGTTCGCCCGACATCGAATCGTCGCTCGCACTGCTCCGGGAAGCGGAAGTACAAGGCGTCAAGGACCTGTTCCTGACGCCTCATTATTATCCCGCCCGCGGCTATCTGTCGACACGCGTTGAAAACCAGGAAGTATTTGTCATCCTGCAGAAAGCTGCCAGCGACGCCGGAATCGGCATCGCCATGCACCTCGGCAACGAAATCTATTATTCGATCGGAACGATCCGCGATCTGCGGGAGAAAATCGTAGTACCGATGGGAAACTCCAAAATGGTTCTGCTTGAATTCTCGATGGGTAAGGAAGAAGAAGACATCGCAGAGGCCATCCACAATATCCGGTCGATCGGATATGTGCCGATCATCGCTCATCCGGAACGGTATCCATATCTCGATAAAATTCGCGATATCGAGATCATCCGCAGAATGGGCGGACTGATTCAGTTGAACGCGGCGTCGATCGTCGGGAAATACGGCGCGACGATCCAAAAAGCGGCATTTTCTTTGCTGAAACTCGGATGGATCGATTTCATCGCCTCCGATATTCACAGTTTTCGACAGAATCCAATGAAAGAAGCATACGATCTCGTTGCCCGGAAAATCAATCCGGAAACGGCGGAACGCGTCTTCAATAATCGTTCCATTCTTACGTGAAGCGTTTCCGCCTGCCGGAAACGTTTTTTCACGAAAACGAATGGATATCTGCATGAATCATGGAAATTGTTCACGAAATCTACATATTTATCGTCTATAATGAAGGTGAAAATTCAAGCGTGCGGCTCAAACTCACTTCTCCCCCTATCCAAAAGAAGCGCCCGCCCTTGAATTTCCCCTTTACCGCACTGCGGCCGGACGTTTCGGATGCGTCCGGTCGCACCGCGGATATCGCTTATCAGACTTGACAAAGTCTTTTATTTTCGAAGGATGTGTGATGAATATATGAAAAATATTAATGTTTTAGTTGCGGACGACGAATTTCGAATCCGGAAATTGCTGGCGGAATTTCTCGGTCGCGAAGGCTATCGCGTCATCGAAGCAGAAGATGGCGAACAGGCGATCGATCAGATTTTCAACGCCAAAACGAAAATCGACCTCGTCATTTTGGACGTCATGATGCCCAAGTACGACGGCTGGTTCGTCTTGGAACGGATCCGCGAATTCTCAACCGTACCGGTCGTGATGCTTACGGCGAGAAGCGACGAATACGACCAGCTGAAAGGATTCAAACTGGGGGCCGACGATTATGTCACCAAGCCGTTTTCGCCATCGGTTCTGATGGCGCGGATCAACAAGATCGTCAAGCGCGAAAAAGTCGAAGCGGAAGAACTCCGGTTCGGCGTCGTCCGCATGTCGCTGGCATCACGCGAAGTCTTTGTCGAAGGAAAAAAGATCGAACTCACTCCGAAAGAGTTTGAACTGCTGAAGTTCTTCATCGACAATCGGGGCATCGCCCTTTCCCGCGACAAAATTTTGAATGCGGTGTGGAACTATGACTATTTCGGCGATCTGCGGACGGTCGACACGCACATCAAGCAGCTGCGTTCGAAACTGGGAACCGCCGCGACCTACATTTCGACGGTCCGGAGCATCGGCTATCGCCTGGACATCGAAAATGAGAACGTCGATTAGAAGTCGTCTTTTCCTCATCATCTATGGCATCATTCTGGCGTTCATCGTCGGGCTGATTCTTTTAAACAACATTTTTTTGGAAGGCTTCTATACCAACCATCGCGAGCGTACGCTCGTATCCGCTTTTTCCGACATCGCGACGGTCGATCTCGATGATTCAGATCTGGAAACCATCGCTCTCGAAATCGAGAATTCCTATAACATCGACATTCAGATTCTCAAGCAAACCCAATCGGTGACGGAAATCCCCGAAGGTCAAAATTCGAGTTTTCCTCCGTTTGAAGTTCCCTATGAACGGATTTACGGTGACGAATTCGCCATCCGCGATGGCGTCATCGCCGCGGTCATGCGCAAATTCAGCGGGCTGTCGTCGGCAGGTACGGCTGACGGATTTGAAACCGTCGAGGTTTCTGATGATACGACCTTCGTCGCTTATCTCACCGAAATCGTCCGGGCATTCGGCGACGTGGCGCCCGAAGAACCGCGGATGTTGGCCCTGTGCGTCGGTCAGGAACAGTCCGATGGGTTCTACATCTATTACATCCTGACCGTTTCCATCCAGTCCATCCGTGACAGTATCGATATCTTCAATGCCTTTACGGTCATGATCGGCGCTCTGTTCATGATCCTGGCCGGCATCATCGTTTTCGTCTTCAGCAACCGGTTCACCCGACCGATCCTGCAGATGAATGAAGTAACCCAGGATCTGGCTTCGCAGAATTTTTCCAAACGCGTTGAAACAAGAACGCGCGACGAACTCGGCGATCTCGGGCACTCGATTAACCGGATGTCCGAACAGCTGGAGTCCTCGATCCGCGATCTCCAACGCGCCAACCAGAAACTGGGCGAAGACATCGAACTGAAAACCAAGATTGACACGATGCGCAAAGAATTCATCGCCAATGCTTCTCACGAACTGAAAACGCCGATCTCCCTCATCCTCGGGTATTCGGAAGCGCTCAAGCTGCCGGGACTCGCCCAGATGACTGTTGACGAGTATCTCAACATCATCATCGATGAGTCCAACAAGATGAACAAGCTGGTCATGGCGCTGCTTAAAATCAGCCAATTGGAAAGCGGCTTCCAGCAGATCAACATCGACCGCTTCCCGCTTCGGGACCTCATCGATGAAACGACGAAGTTGTTCTCCATCAAATTCATCGAAAAGAACGTCCACGTCGAGATTGACATCGATGACGTCGAAATCGAGACGGATTTCGACGCAATTCAGACAGTACTCACGAATTATCTTTCCAACGCTTTGAACCATGTCGACGCGGAAAATCTGATTCGCGTTTCTGCCAAGCCGATCGATGGTGGCAGGATCCGCATCGAAGTCTTCAATTCCGGCAAGCCGATCCCCGCTGAATCCATCGAGCGGATCTGGGAAAGCTTCTATAAGATCGACAAGGCCCGCACCCGCGCCTATGGCGGACAGGGACTGGGACTTTCGATCGTCCGGACGATACTGACGAATCTTGGCTGTCCTTTTGGCGTCGAGAACCGCACGGACGGGGTCGCTTTCCATTTCGATCTGACGATTGCCGGAAATTAACATAAACCATCCATGCCGCGCCCATCGGGACGCGGTTTTTCTTTGTGGCGAGGGATACGATTGCGTCGCGGTTTTTACGGTAAAGGCCAATGGATGCCTTGTATTTGTAGTTTTCATGTGTTAAAATCTATTGGTAACAAAAAGAAACGGAGGTGATTCTCGGTATGAAAAAAGGCAAATCGGCTCCCATCGGGGAATACATGCGTACCGTCAGAATCCTCCAGTTCATGTTCGCCGACGCCATTTGCATCGTCCTCACCTATGCCCTCGCGATTCTGGCGATGATCATTCCTCCGACCGAGGCCGGTCCGGAACAAATCCGGCTGGCGATGATCATTTTACCGATCATCGTCGTCTTCAAAATCATCGTCTACTATTTTGCTGATCTCTACCGGCTGGTCCTCGACAATGTCGGACTGGATGAAGTCCTCAGGATATTCATCGCCGTCATCATCACCGACCTCGCCGTTTTCCTCTTTTTCTTCGTCATCCAGAATTTCTATTTCATTCCCGATCTCCTCTTCGTCTTTACTGCGGTACTCGAGGCACTCTTGATATCCGGCACACGGATGCTGAAACGCATCATCCGTTATTTGTTCTATAAACAAAAGCCGCATGGCGGCTGCCGGACGCTGCTCGTCGGCGCCGGTGCCGGCGGCAAGCTCGTCTGCGATGAAATCCGCAACAACGACTCGCTCGCCAATTATCCCGTCGCTTTTGTCGACGACGATCCGATGAAAATCGATCGGATCATGTCGGGGCTCAAAATCTACGGACCGATTTCCCGCATTCCCGAACTGATCGATGAGTTGAAAATTGAAGAAGTCATCATTTCGATCGCCAACATCGACGGCGAACGTTTCCAGGAAATCATCAAGATCATCGCCGAACGTCCAGTCAAGATCAAACGGCTTCCCAAATTCAAGGACCTGAAGAAAGATTCCCCCAAGACCCTGCTCGAAGTCAACGTCGAGGATTTGCTGTCGCGCGACGTCGTCGATCTCGATACCCCCGGCATTGCCGATTTCATCCATGGAAAACGCGTGATGATCACGGGCGCCGGCGGGTCGATCGGATCCGAACTCGTCCGTCAGATTGTCGGGTTTGTTCCGGCCGAAGTCCTGATGGTCGACATTTATGAAAACGGCGTCTATGATCTGCAGATGGAACTCAACCGTCGATTTGCCGACGAGGGCGCGACTCCCGCTTCACGCAAAGTTCTCATCGCTTCCGTCTACAATTATGATCGGATGAAGCAGATATTCGAACGTTTCCACCCCGATCTCGTCTTCCATGCGGCCGCATATAAGCACGTGCCGCTGATGGAGGATTCCGCCGTCGAAGCGGTACGCACGAATGTCATCGGCACCTACAACATCGCCCGGCTGTGTTCGGAATTCAAAGTCAAGAAGATGGTTC
>CAZFHR010000103.1:0-5238 GCA_964519115.1 uncultured Candidatus Izemoplasmatales bacterium | reverse complement strand
GAAAAAGACGACCAAACGGTCGTCTTTTTTTTCGAATATCAGTTTTGGACTTCCCGGCCACGAAACCAGGCGATCGTATCGGCGAGCGTGCGTTCAAACGGAATCGGCTCGGGTAACAGATCGCGGCGCATCCGGGAATTATCATAATCGTAATGTTCGAGGAGGGCGTCGATCATGACGTTGGAAAAGCCCTTCATGAACAGGCCGCCGAGGCGGGCGAGAGCGATAGGAACGCGGATCACGAGCATTCGCGATGCGTTCGCCGCGGCGATCGCGCGGTAGAAATCGCGGATCGTCACATTGTGCGCGGCGAGGATGTAGGTGCCACCGACCGCTTTCCTGGCTGCCGCGTAAATGGCACGGGCGGTATCGCGGACATCGATGAAATTGTACCCGCCGCGAATGTAGAAGGCAAGCCGCATCCGGAGCGCCCGCCGGATTTCCCGGCCGGCGGCTGACGGTTTGAAATCGTTGACGCCGATTACGGCGGAAGGATAGAGAATGCAGCCGGCGAGCCTTCCTTCGGATTGCAGGCGATGGACATAGGCGGTGGCGAGCGCTTTGGATCGGGCATAGATGTTCTTGAGCCGTTCGGGTTCAAATCCGTCCGGTTCGGTGATCTTGACGTGACCGGATGGCTTGTTGATGGCGTCGACGGAGGAAATGAATACGAGGCGGACGTCGTGGGCGGCACAGAAATCAGCAATCGTCTTCACGCCTTCGAAATTGATGGAGAGCGAGTCAAAAGTGCGTTTATTGGAAAGGTCGATGAGTGCGGCGAGATGGATCAGGACATCCCCTGGAGTTATGTGGGTAGCGAGGAAGTCAGAATCGAAGACGTTTCCAAACGCCATCTCAACATTCAAACCTTCGATGGCTTCGCCTTTTCGTCGCAATAAAAGCTTCACCGACTCACCGGCTTCGATCATGATTCGCGTCAGATTGTTGCCGATGTGCCCCGTGGCACCGGTGATCACATACATGGAGAACCCCCGTTAGGAAAAGCCATACCATCATTATATCAAATATCCGTCGATATGTTATAATGGAATTGACAACTGACGACAAGACCATCCGGAGGCCTCATGGACATCAATACCATTGTTACTAACCAAAGGACTTTTTTTCAAAGCGGTCAGACGCAGGATCCGGCATTCCGAATCGCCGCGCTGCATGACCTGAAAACCGCCATCGAACGTCATCAAACCGATATCGAAGCCGCGCTCCGGGCCGACCTGAACAAGGCGCCCCTGGAAACCTTCCTGACGGAAACCGGCATCGTCATGGCCGAAATCAACTATGCTTTGCGGCACATCGGCCGCTGGGTCAAACCCCGGCGTGCCGGTACGCCGCTTGCCCTGTTCGCCGCATCCACCCGGATTTACCGGGAACCCTTTGGCGTTGTCCTGATCATGTCGCCTTGGAATTATCCGTTCCAGCTGGCATTCGATCCGCTCGTCGGCGCTCTCGCCGCCGGCAACTGCGCCGTCGTAAAACCGGGTTCGTACGCACCGAAAACGGCGGAAATCATCGCGACGATCATCGCCGAATGCTTCCGACCGGAGTATGTCACCTGCGTTTTGGGCGGCCGCCAGGAGAATACGATGCTCCTTGACCAGCATTTCGATTTCATCTTCTTCACCGGCAACGGTGATGTCGGCAGAACGATTCTGACGAAAGCAGCGGTCCATCTGACGCCCGTCGTCCTCGAACTGGGCGGAAAAAGTCCGTGCATCATCGCCGCCGGTGCCAATCTCCGGCTTGCAGCGAAACGGATTGCTTTTGGAAAATTCGTCAACGCCGGTCAGACCTGCGTCGCTCCCGACTATGTTCTGATCCGGCCAGCCGACAAGGCGGAATTCATCAAGAACATGCAGATCGCAATCGATGGCTTCTTTGGGTCCGATCCGCTTGCCTACCCTGATTATCCCAAGATCATCAACGCCAAGCACCGCGAGCGGCTGAAAGGCCTGCTTTCCGGGATGAATGCCGTCATCGGCGGCACCTGGAACGACCTGCAAATCGCACCGACCGTTCTCGACGGCGTCCGTCCGGAAGATCCGGTGATGCAGGAAGAAATCTTCGGACCGATTTTGCCGATTCTCACGTATCACTCCACCGAGGAAGCAATCGCTTCTGTAAAGGCACGGGAAAAGCCGCTTGCGCTCTATCTGTTCGGTGGCGATCGCGAATTCAAGCGCCGCGTCATTTCCGAGATCAGTTTCGGTGGTGGCACCTTCAACGATACGCTGATGCACGTGGCCTCCTCGACGATCGGATTTGGCGGCGTCGGCGCTTCCGGGATGGGAAACTACCACGGAAAACGTTCATTCGATACGTTCAGTCATGAAAAACCGATCGTAACGCGGGCGAACTGGATCGATCTCGATCTGCGCTATCATCCGTACACCGAACGCAAATCGCGCACTGCTCATCGGTTCTTGAAATAGTCATGGCAGCAATCCATAAATAGAAAGGATGTGAAACGATGAAAGTACTGGTATTATTCGATTCCGTGTTCGGCAACACGAAAAAAATCGCCGAGGCGGTAGCCGACGGGTTCAAGGAAGTCAAAGTCGGATGCCTGCTACTTCATGCAGGCGAAGTCAAGCCAGAAGACGTCGCTGCGGCGGATCTTGTCGTCGTCGGCTCGCCGACGCGGGGATTCCGGGCAACGGAAACGGTCGTCAAGGCACTGAGAAATCCACATCTTCCGTTTCAAGGTAAGAAATTCGCCGCCTATGATACCCGGATCGATCCGGCCGACATCGCCTCGAAGTTCTTCCGGAAGATCGTCGCTTCCTTCGGTTATGCCGACGAGCAGATCGTCCGACTGCTGAAAAAGCGGGGTGCGATCGAACTGCTGCCGGCAATCGGATTTTTCGTCACGTCTTCGGAAGGACCATTAAAAAAGAAAGAAACGGAAAATGCATTCCTCTGGTCAAAGAAACTGTACGAAACGTTCGTCGGGCTTTGATCAAAACCCCTGACATGGCGATGAAAAGGGTTTCACGGACTTGTCAGGCGACATTTTCTATGATACACTAGGAATTGTTTTAGAACGGACAAATTAAATAGCGATCGCCAATATAATATGGATAATTCGGTTCCATAGTCTCTACCAGACGACCTAATCGCCTGACTATTGGTTCATTTCTTCCGTGCCTGCCTTTTGACACGGATCATTTTGTTGGCGAGTTGAAGACTTTCTTCACTTGCTTTTTTTTTGCCCGTTTTAAGACAAATACACTCACTCGGAGGGAAAAGAAGAAATGAAAAGAATCGCGCAGTTTTTCCACCTGAATGAAAATGGGACGACCTTCCAACGAGAACTCGTGGCTGGAGCCACGACGTTCTTTGCGATGGTCTACATCATTTTCGTCAACCCGAACATCCTCGCCATCGCCGGCATCCCGAAGGAAGCCGCGTTCCTGGCGACGATCTTCGCGACGGTCGTCGGCACGCTCGTCATGGGGCTGTTCGCCAACGTGCCCTACGCACTCGCTCCCGGCATGGGCCTGAACGCCTTCTTCACGTTCACGGTCTGTGGCCTGCTCGGTTTCACCTGGCAGGAGGGCCTCGCACTCGTTTTCATCTGTGGACTCATCAACATCGTCATCACCGTCACGAAGATCCGGAAATCGATCATCAAGGCGATTCCGCGGAGTCTTCAGAACGCAATCGGCGGCGGCATCGGCATCTTCATCGCCTACATCGGCTTTCTGAACGTCGGCGCGATCAACTTCAATGCCGGCGTTCCGGCGCTCTCCAACATTAATACCGGCGTCCTCATCCTGGCATTCATCGGCATCCTCATCACCATTCTCTTACTCGTTTTGAAAGTCCGCGGTGCCATCCTGATCGGCATCGTCGCAACGACCCTGATCGGCATTCCCCTTGGCGTCACCGATCTTTCGCTCATCAGTTTCAGTAATCTCGGTGCGCCTTTCCAGGCGTTTGGAACGACGTTTGGCGCCTGTTTCGGGGGCTTTGGCACGTTGTTCGCCGATCTCTCGCGGCTGCCGGTGGCGCTGTTCGCAATTTTCGCGTTCAGCCTGACCGATACGTTTGATACGATCGGCACGTTCATCGGAACGGGACGGGCGTCAGGCGTCTTCTCCGAAGAAGATCTGACAGCGATCGAAAACGGCAAAGGTTTCCACACGAAAATGGAAAAAGCGCTGTTCGCGGACTCGATCGCAACGTCGATCGGCGCCGTCTTCGGCACTTCCAACACCACGACTTACATCGAATCCGCTGCCGGCATCGAAGCCGGGGGCCGTACCGGGCTTACCAGCGTCGTCACCGCCGTGTTCTTCCTGCTTTGCATCCTCCTCGCCCCGATTTTCGGCGTCGTCCCGGCCGCCGCGACCGCTCCGGCTTTGATCGTCGTCGGCATCATGATGGCCGCGAACCTGAAAGAAATCGATTGGAGCGACTTCGCCACGGCCGTTCCGGCGTTCTTCGCCGCCGTGATGATGGCGCTTGCCTATTCGATCTCGATTGGCATCGCCTTCGGTTTCATCTTCTACGTCATCATCAAACTCGTCAAAGGCCAGATCCGGGAAGTCCATCCGATCCTTTGGGGTTCGGCGATTCTCTTTCTTGCCTATTTCGTCCTGATGGCGATCGCCGGCTGATCCGCCGGAATGATTCAAGGCGGTCGCAGGTTTTGCGACCGCCTTTTCTTTTTTGGCAGCGCATTGCGTTCGAATCACGATGAATGTATAATGGGATTGAAGATCGCTTCGTAGCGGAGGGAAGACATGACAGCGAAAAAGAATATGACGTTTGCGGAAATGTACGTGAAGATCGTCGCCGCACGGGAAACCGATACGATCGACCACGCCTTGGTGCAACTGCAATACGACCCGCATCATCTCGAATGCGTCCTCCGCCCCACCGCCAGGGGTGCGGCGTCTGCCTGCCCCGGCATTCCCGGCCACTGCCCGGGGAAGCCGTTTCTTGACTGCCTATTTGACAATATCCGCCCCAACGCGGCGGGAAACTACGAGTTTCAGCCGCTGACGGAACGTTGTCGGGAAAGGATCAGTGCCGAGGCGATCGCGCCGATCCTCGCTTCCAAAGACCTGCTTGCCGTTCTTCGAGAGCTTCAATCGGCGGAAGCGCCGGTCTATGCCGTCGTGGCGCCGGCGTTCTCCTCGCAGTTTGCGACGATAAACGATAGCCAGTTGCGGACCGCGTTCAAACGGCTCGGGTTCGCCGGCATGGTCGAAG
>CAZFHR010000102.1:0-5247 GCA_964519115.1 uncultured Candidatus Izemoplasmatales bacterium | reverse complement strand
ACCAATGGCAAGACCCCCGGCGACGTCGGCGGCATCGACAGCTTCGGCGGCGGCATCTCCTCCGCGCTCTTCTTCGCTGAAAAAGACACGATCCTCCTGTCGGCGATCATGCACGCGACCGTTTCCGAACAGCTGCTGAACGATACCGGCGGCGCCCTTCTCATTCCGAATTACGACGTCGAAGACGGCGATGCCGAAATCCGCATCACGGTTTCGGGCACTGAATTCATCACCGTCGCCGAAATCAAGAACCTCCTCGATGCGCTCACGGAAATGGGCCTCAACGATTTCACCAGCCTTGACATCTCGCTTGCCAACATCTTCGGTCCCGCTGTTGACCGCAACATCCTCCTTGCCTCGGCTTCGATGCAGGCGACGATTTCCGATTCGCTCCTCGCCAACCCGACGAAGGATGAAACGACGATGGTTTCCGGATCCTCGGATCTCGTCGTACCATCCACCGTCCGACAGGCGATCGTGGTCGGCCTCACCGATCTTGAGCAGATCGAAGAAGCGGAACTCCTGCAACTTCTCGACGGGCTCGACAAACTCGGATTCACGACCTTCGGCGAAGGCGTGAGCGGCACGGCGACCAGTTCCTTCGACTACGCCGAGATGATGGACATCCTCGAATCGGCATCGCTCCATGTCACCCTGCACAACATGCTGCAACTGAACTTCTCGGCTGATATTCCGACGAAAGCGAAGGAAGCGGCGGAGATGTACGGCGTCACCGGCCTGACGAAGGATACGGAAATCGCGTACTTCATCGTTGCCATCAACGCCATGGGCGAAGCTGACTTCACCAACGCCGACATCGATCTGGTGACGATCGCCGGATTGTCTCCGGAGACGCGCAGCGTGATCTTCGATTCGATGATCATCCGCAACATCGTCACGCCGCAGGTCGTGGCCGCCGCGGCGATCTGGAACGCCAACCACTTCCCGGGCGGACCGTTCTACACGATCGTTGCCACCGACTACGAAGACGAAGACACCGGTTCGTTCATGACGGAAGCCGGCATCGAGCGCTACATCGCCTTTGCATCCTGACGGATGGCTACAAAGAAAGTTTTCCAAGAGAGGGACCTCGAGTTCCTCTCTTTTCTTACGTGCGCTAAACACGCGCGTATAGAGGATACGAGGATGGTGATTCCGAAAAAATCCAAAAAAACGAGTCAAGCGCCGTTGATATCCACCGGTTATGATATATAATTAAGATAAGCGTGAACCACACGTGTCTGATAGGGAGGGAACAATCATCATGCCTGACAACATCAACATGTCGCTTTACCTGAACATCGCCTTTTACGGCATTCTCGGTCTTGGCCTGCTGGCCGGATTGGCCAGGGGGTTCAAAAAATCACTTTTCACCTTCATTACGATGGCGATCTTTTATGCCATCTTCTTTTTGACGCTCAACGCCGCCGTCACGTTCCTGTGGACGATGAACACGCCGTTCATCGGGACGGCGCTTGGCTACATCGATTCCTCGCTTTCCGGGTATACGAGCTTCGAATCGGCCATGACGCCGCTCTTCCAGTTCTTTGCGGGCGATGCCCTGAACCTGTCGGGAGCGAATGCGGAACTTACCGGCCTGCTCCTCGGGATGGGCATGTTCGTGGTCAAGATCGTGTATATGACTCTCTATTTCACGGTTGGACTGCTCGTCTATAAGCTTCTTTGCGGCCTGATCCGCCTGATCTTCATCCATAAGGATAAAAGCGCGGCGAAAAACCGGGTGCTCGGCGGTGTTTTCGGCCTGGCCAACGGTGCTGTCGGTCTCTTCGTGTTCTTCATCATGATGGGCGGCCTCGTCAACATCCTTTCCAGCGTTTCCTCGATGATTCCGAGCGGTGATCCAACCCCGCTTTCCCAGCCGATCGAACGACCGGCCATCTATGAAGCCTCGCAGACGATTCTGCCGCTCGCAGAAGGCGACGGCCAGGGACTAACGGCTGCGGCTGCAACCGTCGATGAAATCGTCACCGCCTACGAGACGAATTCGCTCGTCCAGCTTGCCAATCTGATCCAGATCACTTCCGGATCGACGCAGATTCCGCTCAGCCTCTACCTGTTCGATCAGGTCGTCTCCTTCGAATATGAAGGTCAGACGATCGCTCTGCGCCGCGAACTGGCGGTCGTCGCCAACGTCGCCGGTACGATCTTCGCTGCCCTTGAAGCCGCTGGCATCGACATCAACAACATGGAAGGCGTCGATTTCGCCCTCATCATCGGCGCGATCGGCTCGGTCGACCTGACGATGCTGATGGATTCGCAACTGATCACCACCGCTCTCATCTATGTCCTCTCCGGCCAAGCCGGAGTCGAAGGCCTCGATATGATCATCATTCCGGAAGGCATCGAATGGTATGACACCCTCGACGCCGACGGAAACATCATCCAGGCTGGTGAATTGCGCAATTTACTGAATGCACTCAACGCCATCGTCGACATCGCCGGTTCGATCGATTTCAACAACATCGATTTCACCGTCGTGACGACGCTTTCCGACGATGCGATCGATGCCTTGTTCGCTTCCCAAATCATGACCGCAACGATTTCTGCAGCCATCACCGACATGGCAGCCGGCGACATGATGCTCGTCATCCCGGATACCGTGTTTGACGAAAACGGCTATATTCTGAAAGCAGAAATGATCGCGATGGTCGATGCCGTCCAACTCGTCATCGAAACCGTCGGCGCCGATCCGGAAAATTTCAATTTCGGCCAGGCGCTCAGTCTCAATGCCAGTGAGGTCGACATCCTGCTCGCCAGCCAGATTCTATCCGCCACCGTCGGCAAGATGATCGCCGACATGACCGGCGATGCCCTCGTCGTTCCGACAACCGTTCTGGTTCCTGTCGCCGTCAACGCTGTTGATGTCAATGTCGTCAGTCCCGAAGAGATCGCCGCGGTGTTCGCTTCCCTCAGCGTCCTCAACATCACGACATTTGATGGCATGGCATTTGATGCCAGCATTCTTGCCAACCTCGAAGGAACAACCCCCGGCGAACTGTCCGACAGCAAACTGGCGACCCTCTTCGGTTCTGACATTCTGCGCGCGACGATGTCGAATATGATCATCTCGGCAACGGCGGAGGCTGGCTCCCTGCTGACCATTCCCTATTATGATGCCAGCGGTGACCCGATCCGTGAAAGCCTCGGCGGCTACGTCGTCATCACCGTCGCGGAACTCGGCAACGTCCTCAAGGCACTGTATGCACTCAACATTGAGGATTTCGCCAACTTCAACACGCTCGATGCTTCCGTCATTTTGGATAAGATGCCGACCATGCTCCAATCGGCGATCCTCCATGCGACGATCTCCAATCAGTTGTTGTCGATGACCGGCGGCATGATCGCCGTACCCTACTGGTCTGGCGACGGTACTGATACCGTCATCCGGATCACTGTCGGTGACGGCATCGAAGCGACCGAATACATCGCCGCCGATGAACTGACGGCCGTCATCGCCGCCCTTGATGTCCTCTCGATCGATAATCCCGCTTCGTTTGACGGCACCGTCTCGCTGTCCTTCTTCAGTGATGCCGGTGACCGCGCGATCATCCTCGACTCCGCCATCATGCATGCGACCCTGTCTGGCCAGTTGCTGGATCTCGGAGCTGGCCTGCTCACGGTCCCGATGACCGATGTCGACGGTGTCGCCATCCGCGACTTCATCGGTCCTGTCGGTCATCAGACCGAATTCGTCTCCATCACGGAAATCAATGCCATCTTTGATGCCCTCGTCGTACTTGGCACCGGCGATATCAGCGCCATCAGCGGTGCCTTCACGCTCTCCTCATTAAGCGCAGAAGCCGATCAGGATGCCTTGCTGGCCTCGGCATCGATGCATGCGTCGATTTCCAAGACGCTTCTCGATTTCGGTGCTTCGATTCTGATCGTCCCCGATTATGACGCCAACGGCGTCGGTGCCGGCAACCGGGTGAAAGTAACCCGCGGCGCCACCGTATACATCCGCAAGACCGAAGTCAAGGCCCTGATCAACGCCTTCCTGGCAATGGGTTTCACGGAAGAACTCGATTTCGCTTCCGGCTTCGATTCCACCCTGTTCTTTGCTGAAGCGGATACGATTCTCGAATCGGCTTCGCTCCAGGCCACGATCTCCGACATGCTCATCAACGGCACTGGTGGCAATCTCCTCATTCCCGACTTCGATGTCGAAGATGGCGACGCGCCGCTGCGCGTCACGGTTCTCTCCGACGGCACCGAATACGTCGTCAAGAGCGAAATCCTTGCGATTCTCGCTTCGCTCGACACGCTCGGGCTCACCGATTTCGGTACGATGGACATTACGATCGGCACGCTGTTCACTGGCACGCTTGACTTCGCGGTGCTGATTGAATCCGCCGCGGTCCAGGCGACGATCTCCGATTCCCTGTTGCTCACGGCCAAAACGGAAACGACGATGGAAGCCGGCCATGCCGATCTCGTCGTTCCGACGGCGCTTCGTCAGGACATCACGGTCGATGGCGTCGCCTACGAACAAATCGCCAATGACGAACTGATCCACCTGCTGGCGTCGCTTAGGACGCTTGGCGTCATGTCGTACGGCGAATCGATGTCCGGGGAAACGATCACAGGCTTATCCAACGCCCAGATCGCGACCTTGCTGGAATCGGGTTCGATCCACGTCACGGTCTACAACATGCTGCTTGCCAACGCGACCGTCGACATCCCCGACCTAGCCAAGGAAACGATTCTCTACGGGATCGTCGGCATCACCAAGGATTTCGCGATCGTCAACTTCATCGCCGCCGTCAGAATCATCGGCGCCGCCAGTTTCACGAGCGCTTCGTTCACGATCGCCGCATTTGACGGCCTGACCGAAGATGACCGTGATACCGTCCTTCTTTCGATGATCGTCCGCAATACGCTGACGCCGCAATTCGAGGCGCTCGACGATCTCGATCCGTTCTATACGCTCGAAGCCTCGGACTACATGGAGAACAATCCAGCGTTGTTCCTGACGGCCGAAGGCATCGTCGACTATCTCAATTATCTGCCGTAACCAGAAGAAACAGTTCAGGAGGGACCTCATGTCCCTCCTTTTTTATTGCCAAAGAAGTCGTCGTCAAGAAAAAATCTTTCTTTTTCCTGCGAATGACGGTATAATATAATGATGCCAAAACAGGGAATGAGGTTCCTCTAGCTATGAAAAAATATCTGCTTGCCGTGATGACGGCACTCTTCGCCTTCCTGTTTGTCAGTTGTTCCTTCCTG
>CAZFHR010000101.1:0-5326 GCA_964519115.1 uncultured Candidatus Izemoplasmatales bacterium | reverse complement strand
TACGTCGTAGATGAGGCCGGAGTTGGACTGCCAGGCGAGGTTGGCGGCGAAGGATGTGCCCTTGCCGTCAAATTCGTTGGTTTCCGGAATGACGATTTCCCCGACATAGGTCGTCGAGAAATAGGCGTCGACGACTTCGAACGATCCCGTGCCCGCGGCGGATCCGCCGGCGGCGAAGACGAGAATCATCGAAAGCGCATCAAGCTGTTCATCGGTCCAGCCGGTGAGGTCAATGCAGAACGTCGTTTCGACGCCCGCGGCGGCCACTTTGGTGAGTTCTTCCTTGACCAAGGCGTTCAGTTCTGCCTTGAAGGTCAGGGAGACATCGGCGGCGGCGATGACCGTCAGCACGACATAGTCGAAATCGGAGAACGGGCCGGTGATGTTGGCTTTCATGTATGCCCATTCGAAACCGGCGGCTTTCGTGTAGGTGACGACCGGTCTGCCACTGGTCTTGTCGATGACGTAGACGCCATCGCCATTGTCTTCGAAGCCAAGGCCGAAGCTCCAGGTTTCACCGCCGGAACCATCATATTCCATCTGGTTCGCGGGGATCGTGGAGTCGCCGGGTTCGAGGACGGTGCCGTAGGCGGTGCCTTCGTCGAACTCAAACTTCGTGAGATCGAAGTTGCCTGTTCCCTGGGCTTTGCCGGGAGCGGCGAAGATGAAGACGCCGGTGACACCGGCCAGGAAGTCTTCATAGTCGGCCAGGTTGATCTGATACGTCTGGGCACCGGCGGTCAGAAGGATGCTGACTTCAACGGCCGCGGTTTCGCCCTGGATCTTGACCATCATCGTTCCGGATCCGGAAACCGTGAAGACCAGTTTTCTGAACCGGGACAGGTCTTCGGAAACCTCATGGCCCATGCTGGCCCAGGAGAACCCGGCCTTGTCGTAGACGACATTGACATGGCCCGCCGTTTCCGTGATTTCATGAACGCCATCGGCCCCGTCGATCCAGCCGGCCATGATGCTTAACGTCTGGCTGAGACTGACAGTCGTGGTGTTCGTGGTGGTCTGAGTCGTGGTTTGCGTGGTGGTTTGTGTGGTGGTCTGAGTCGTCGTAGCCGTCGTTGTGGCGGTCGTAACCGTCGTCGTGGCTGTCGTACCCGTACCTGTGGTCGTGGCCGTCGTGGCCGCGGTTGTGGTCGTCGGCGTGCAAGCGACGATGACCGTGGAGAAGATGATTGCCATTAATGCAAGTGCAATTGTTCTCAACTTCATTTGATTCCATTCCTCCCTTTATCTCTATTTTTCTTTCTATCGGATCAGACAAACCCGTGAAGGTTTGGAGAAACCCCTGTATTAGTTCAGTTCCGTGAATTCCAGAACCGAGAAACCCCTTTGGACGATGTCGCTTTGCATGAAATAATACCAGATGAGCTCGGAACGGTAGTTCTCGATCATCAGGACCGTGATGCCCTTGTCGATGCCGATGACGTCGGAATTGTACCAGCCGCCGATCGGGATGATGCGGTTGGGGCGGATGACCGATGCAAGCGCATCATCGGTGACGCCGAGGTTGAACGCATCGCGGAATCCATATTTGCCCTGGAGCGGCTCAAGTCCCGCATAATATTCCATCGTCGGAATCACGAGGTCGGGAACGAAGGCGATCGAGCCGATCGCCCCGCATGGTGCCAGGGTGCCGTCGATGTAGTTGCCTCCGAGCGAAGGCAGGTTGCCGTAGTTGCCCCGATACCCGTCGGGCCCATCGGATGCGGTGAGACCCCAGGAAACGGTTGAAAACGTCTTGTAACTTTGGCTGACAGCCTGGCCATAATCATACGCTGCGATCGAAGCCTGGACGGAATTATCGAACCAGTCGGTGCCATCGCGGTCGACGACTTCGCGGAAGTCAAACCAGGCATGGGAAAACTGATAGGTGAAGAGCGTTCCGGCATAGGCCGTATAAAACGGATCGGAAGTGCCATAGGAACGGACGGAAGTCCGCGATTTCATGTAATAATACGCGCCCCCACCGACCGAATGATCGGTCGAACCGGCAGCGAGCAGGTAAATCATCAGTTGCTCGGCATACATGTCCCAATGTCCCGAGAATCCCGATCCGGGCTGGTAGCCCATGTAGAACATCAACCGGGAAGCATCATAGTACCAGTCCCATTCGACCCCTTGGTAGATCGTTTCGGCGAGCGTCTGCATGGCGCCGCCGAAGTATTCGCCGACGGTGAGGATGCCGCACATCAGGATCGCGGTGTCGATGATCGATACTTCTGACGTGCCGCTGCGCATGCCCGTATCCATGTTCAGGAAATGATAATAGAATCCGTGCGTGCGTTCGAGCCCCTGAATCGTGACAAGCGTGCCATAGGCGCGCTGATAGGCTTCGCTGCGGGAAATCCATCCGTTTTCAACGCCCGCAAGCAGCGCGGACAGTCCGTATCCGATCGAAGCGGTCGAGGCGGCGCCAAAAGCGCGCGTTTCATAATTGTACCGATCCGAGATCATCCCATAACCGGGACTTTCCGGGTCGCCGTTCGCAACTTCCCAGAAGAATTTGAATGCCAGTCGTTCCTCTTCAAGGACATAGGCGGGGACATCGATCGGATCGTAAACGTAGGCAATAGCCGTGGTTGCGGTCGTCGTTGTTGTCTCCGGCTCTGTCGATGTCGCGGTCGTGATCGCCGTTGCGGTCGTGGTCGCCGTTTCAGTCGTGGCGGGTGTTGAAGACGTCGTCAGATTGACCGTCGTCGTCATCGTGGTCGTAAACCCGCACGCCAGTAAAAACAGCGAACAGGTAAGAATCAGGCAGACTAGTAGTTTCTTGATATGGCTTCCCTCCTCATTCGCCGGTGACGCCGGTCCGGTCGACGCCTTCCACGAACCATTTCTGCATGACCAGGTAGATGATCAGGACCGGCAGGATGATGAGGATGGTAGCGGCGTAGCGGATCGCTTCATTGGTCATCGTTTGCGTCAGACCTTGGGCGATGTTGAATTGCGATTGGAAATTCAGCAGTTTCAGCTGCAGCGTATACAGATCCGTTCCCAGGAACAGCGACGAGATGTAGGTCTCGTTCCAGTACCACACGAACGAAAACAGAAACGCTGTGATGTAGGCGGGAGCCGCGAGCGGCATCCCGATCTTGAAGAAGATCTGGTACTGGTTGGCGCCGTCGATTTCCGCCGACTCGTCGAGCGACGTCGGCTGCATCCGGAAGAACTGATAGAAAATCAGAATGAATATCGCCGAACTCAGCCCTTGTCCGAAACCGGAAGGCAGGATGATCGACCAGGCGCTTTCGAGAATGCCGAGTTCATTGAAAAGAACGTATTTGGGAATCATGTAGACCTGTTGGGGCAACAGGTACGTCAGCAGGATGAGCGCGAAGACGATCCGCTTGCCCTTGACCGAAAACTTTGCGAGGGCATAGCCGGTGAGCGAAGTCGTCACCGTCTGGAGAATCGCCGGCACGAGCGTCACCGCCAGGCTGAACAGGAGCGTTTTGCCATACTGGAGAACGATCAGCCCGGTCCGGTAATTCTCGATGTAGACGTGGGTCGGAATCCACTCGACGATCGGATCGACGAGATCCCCGAGATCCATGATCGAGAACGTGAACATCTTGATGAGCGGGAACAGATAGACGAACCCGACGATTGCGAGGATGAGATAGAGCGCCGTCCGGCCGATCAGACCGTCGCCGAACTGCTTGCCGAAGATTTTGCGGCGGATGCGCGCGAGTTTATTCTGGTTCATCGTCGCACCGCCTTGTCGCGGCCGAATGCCCGGAAGATGCCGACGACGATGACGAGGATGACCGCCAGGGCGATGAAGTAGAGCCAGGCGATCGCCGAGGAAAACCCGAATCCGGTATCCGAGATCCACATATTGCGCTTGATGTGGGCGATCGCCGCGTTTTCGGAGAATGTCGCCAGGTTGATGATCGTGAAGACGACCGATACGATGATCATGCTGCGAAGCGAAGGCATCGTGATCTTCCAGAACGATTCCCACGGTCCCGCGCCGTCGATCATCGCGGCCTCATAGATGCTCCGGTCGATTTTCTGGAGTGCGGCGATGAAGAGCAGGATCTGGACACCCGAGAACCACAAAATGATGATCAGTTCCTGGAACACGTTCGCAATCGGCCGGGCGAGCGCCGGGGTGAATGTGGCGTTGATGAAATCGAGGATTCCCATCTCTTCAACGATCGGGATCGTCGCCGCGCCCTGATTCACCAACTGGTTGATGACCGGTCCGGATGCGATGATGACGGGAAGAAAATAGATCCCGCGGAAAATGCCCCGGAGCTTCATCTTCTGGTTCAGCAGAACGGCGATGATGATCGCAAAAACGGTGATGATCGGCACTTTGAAGAGAATTTCGATGGCGAAGTCGGAGACCGACGAGAGGAAAGCGAAACCTGCCGTCGTGGAGAAGGCGGCGCGATAGTTCGCCAGTCCGACGAGGGTGACCTGAATGCCCGAACCGTCGAGAACGACGGTCGAGAACGAATAATAAAGCGACATCAGGATCGGATAGAGGGTGAAGACCGCAAAGCCGATCACCCATAGCGACAGGAAGGACCAGCCGACCCAGTTCTGACGTTTGTTCCGACCCATCGGTTTGCGCGTTTTCTTCGTCATCATGGGTTCACCACCTCATACGATCCGGCGTCGACCGTGACGCCATCGCCTAAAACCGCGGCGTGCGTATAGTTCACGTAGATCGCAACGCCGTTTGCATAGACGACGCGGACGAACCCGGGCGCAAGCACAGTGCGGGAGACGATGCCTTCGCCATAGACGCCATCGAGGGCGCCGGCGACGAATCCGTATCCGGACGCGACGGCAGCTTCCCACGTGACAAAGCTCGACGAATAGAGGCTGGCCAGTTCGGTATCCTGCAACTGATAGGCTGAAGCTTCGGTGAGGATGAAGGACGGATACAGTCCGTAATCGACGAACCGCAGCCATTCGGCGTTCTGGTTGGCGAAAAAGTTGGCATAGGGTCCATAGGCTTCCATCGCCCCGGCCAACAGGATGGCGACGAATGGTACGGTGTCGGTGTACATGCCGTAGTTCGACGTCGTTGTTGGTACGAGCAGATACTTGTCGGCATAGGCGAGCAGATAGGCGTTCGGACGGTACAGGATCTGTTTTCCGCCCGCTTCCGCAAGCATCGACAGGAAGATGTCCCGGACTTCGGCGCGGTCGAGTTCCGCCGCTGGATCGGAATAATCGGAATAAAGCAAATATCCGATCGACCCGAGGGCGATGCTGGCGCCATCCGCCCGCAAGGCGGCCATGGCATCGAGGAATATCGCTTGCGACCGGACGGGAAGAGATAATAATAGCGTTT
>CAZFHR010000100.1:0-5333 GCA_964519115.1 uncultured Candidatus Izemoplasmatales bacterium | reverse complement strand
CGTTCGTGTTGCCTAGGAACTGTTCGATCATCGCGAGATAGTCGTCGAGAACGTAGTTCGTCGCTGACGATCGGATCTTCCTCGTCGATGATTTCCGTGGTCGTCGTTTCGTCGAGCAGTGAAATTGAGAGCGGCAATGCGACCGTAAGGGTCGGATTGACGACCTGGACGAGTAGTTCGGTGGCGGAAATCGCCTCGAAACCGACGACGTCTTCCGCCGTGGCAAAAGCATCGGCGACGGGGGTTTCCGTTGTGGTTATCGAGAGGCCGGTGCAGGCGGCGACGCCGACGAGGGTGAATAGAGCGAGTAGTGATGTCAATAATTTTTTCATGATAGTTTCCTCCTTGTTAAATTTACTTGCACCTGATATACGCGACACGGGCGTCATTTATTGGGATATTGCGCGTTATTTTTCCCTTTTCTTATTTTTCTCTGGGGTTTTCTGTGTTATATTATACTTAAAGTAATCAACATGGGTGATCGCATGGAAAAACAGGGTTCCGACCGCATTTGGGAAATCGACTTTCTGCGTGGTTTTTCGATTATCATGATGGTTTGGGACCATCTGATGTACGATCTGAAAAGCGTTCCCGGCTGGTTTGCCAATTACAGCGAACTAAGCCATCCCGTGATTCAGACGGTGGTCGATTTCGCAGAGTCTTACTGGTATGGCAGCGCCCGCGCCGTCGGGCACTTCATTTTTGTAGCCATTTTCCTGCTCGTTTCCGGGATCAGTTTCACGTTCTCGCGTTCGAACGGGAAACGGGCGCTGAAATTTCTGGTTTTCGCCCTTCTCATTTCCGCGGTCACGATGTCCGTGCAGGCCATCACCGGCCTTACCATCGGCGTTTTCTTCGGCATCATCCACATGTTTGCGCTCGGGACGCTGATTACCTTGTTGTTCCGGAAACTGTGGGACAACAACCTGTTCATCCTGACCATCGGCGTCGGCATCGTCGTCGCCGGCGTTCTCTTGGACTGGCGCAACGTCCCCTATGCGGAACTGACGTTTGCCAATTCCTGGAAAATCATCCTTGGAATCAAAGGCTATGGCGCCGATCATTTCGGCCTCATCCCCTATACCGGCGTCATCATGATCGGTACCGTCGTCGGCAACCTGCTGTACAAACCGCGGCTCAGCCTTCTGCCCAAACTCGATGGCGCCTGGAACAAGCCGTTTTTGCTCGCCGGTCGCCATACGCTTCTGATTGTCGTCACCCATCAGCCGATTTTGACCGGCCTTGTCTTCCTCATCGGCTATCTGGTCGGGTATCATATCTGAAGTCAAAGCGTTTCAGGAGGGAACCATGAATCCAAATCATTCGCTCTACGAGACCATCGTCACGACCGCGTCCATCTTCAAAGACAATGATGCGCTTTTTTTCATGGGGAAAGCCATCAAATATCCGGAGCTGATCGCCAAGATCGACGAGGCGGCGGCGGGATTTGTCAACATCGGCATTGGCAAAGGCGACGTCGTCACCATTTGCATGCCCAACGTCTTTGAAACGATCTATGCTTTCTACGCGCTGTCCAAAATCGGCGCGATCGCCCACATGGTGCATCCGCTCACGCCCTATGCCCAGATGAAACTCTACATGACGGGGGCCGCTTCGAAGCTGCTGGTGATCCTTGACACGATGCATGCGACGTATGAAGGTCTGATCGATGATCTTGGCATCGGACTTGTCCTCATCTGTCCGGTAGCTTCCTTCTCGGGCATCAAACCGTTCGCCTATCGCCTCATCAATCGCAAAAAGCTGAAAGGCATCGTCTGGAACCAGAAAATGCATGCCTTCGCCACTTTCGCCACGGGCGTGCCGATTCCGAAGACGGTGAAAACGGATCCGAAAGCGGCCGCGGTTTATCTTCACAGCGGCGGCACGAGCGGCCAACCGAAAACGATCGAACTTTCCGCGTATGCGATCAACACGCTTGCCTTTCAGGTCCATTACGTCATGGCAGAACCCGATTTCAACGGCCGTCACATGCTTGGCGTTCTGCCGATGTTTCACGGGTTTGGTCTGTGCATGGGCATCCATGCGATGCTCTGCGTCGGCGGGACCGATACGCTGATGCCTAAATTCAATGCCGACACGACGATTGCGCTGATCAAGAAAAACCGCGTCAACTACGTAATCGGCGTGCCGACGCTGTTCGAATCGCTCTTGAATCGCCCGAAATTCGCCGGACCGCATCTCGTCAACCTGCGCCGGGCCTTCGTCGGCGGCGATTTCGTCGCGATGAAGCTGAAAGAGGATTTCTCCCGCGTCACCCATACGTGGCGTTCGGAAGCGGAATTGCTGGAAGGATACGGTCTTACCGAAATGGTGACGGTTTTGAGCGTCAATACCCCGTTTGATAAAAAGCCCGACACCGTCGGGAAAGTCCTGCCGGGGCTTTCGGTCAAGATCCTCGATGTCGCCAATCAGTCGGAAGTGCCGATGGGCGTTCCCGGTGAAATCGCCGTCGCCGGCGAAACGATGATGATCGGATACCTGAACGATCCGGAAGCGACCGCCCAGACGATCATCACGCTGGCGGATACTCGCTACCTGCGGACCGGGGACTACGGCTTTCTCGATGCCGAAGGGCACATCCATTTCAAACAGCGTCTGAAGCGGATCATCAAGGTGTCCGGCATGCCGGTCATGCCTTCGGAAATCGAAACGCTTGTCACCGGGTTTCCGGAAATCCTCGAAGCGGCCGCCATCGGCATTCCCGATGCGGAACGGGGGAACATGATCAAACTGTTCATCACCGTGAAATCGGATCAAAAACCCGGTCCCGGCGACGACCAGATCAAAAAGGCGATCAAAGCGAACCTGTCCATCTATGCGGTACCGAAATTGATCGTCAGACTCGAAAAAATGCCGCGGACCGTCGTCGGGAAGATCGACACCAACGCGCTGGCAAAATACGATTGACCCAAAGGGATCCGACCTTGGATCCCTTCGTTTTTAAAAACGGGAATAAAAAAAGCGTGAAGCCGACCGAATCAGGCCGATATCACGCTTTTTGATTCTGGAAAACCGACGTTCAGAACAAACGGTTCTGCAGATCGCGGAAGTAGAAGACGATCAGTTGGACGATCATGTCCTGAATCTTCTTGATGTCGTTGACGTTGTCTTTGAAGACGACGAACAAAGCCTGGATGAAGCTGGAAGCGACGATCTTGAGGAAATAATCGCTGAAGCTTCCCGGGAAGAACTCCTTGACTTTGGAAACGACCAGCGATTCCAGCTGGGACCGTACCTGATGATAATGCGAACCGTTCGAATTGAAAATCATGATGAAGATTTCTCGCGTATACGGGCGAAGCACATTAATCACATAGGTGACGATTTGGGAAGCTTCCTTCTGGTTTTCGATGTGAGTGATGTGCAGTTTCTTGTCAAACGATTCGAGATCGTCGATCGCCCGCTTGGCCGGTGCCAATACGGCATTGAACAGCGCTTCCTTGTTCTCAAAATAGCGATATATGTTCCCTACGGTGATATTCGCGCTGTCTGCGATACGCCTCATATTCGCATTTTGATAGCCATGCTCGAAAAACTCGAGAATGGCGCCATTGAGAATGGCTTTTTTAACGGATTCTTTTAATACCTGCATGATAACCCCTCCCTTAGGTGGTGTTTCTATCCTCATATTAGCACGTTGAAAATGGCTTGTCAATAAACTCGAATGCGATTTTAATGGGAAATGGTTGTTTTTTTCATTCATTTTATAAAAGATGGTTGTAAAGCCTCTTTTTTTTCTGTTCGGGAACCGTTTAATATTCCTTTTTTTGCCATTGATTAGTGATAAATGTTTGATGGTCATACCACTGCGATAATTTACCCTTTTCGAGCAATCGCCGAATCATACCGTTTCCAGAACGGTTCACTGATTGAAAAAGACCAATGAAACGCGGATATCGCAACGTCGATGTTTCGTGAATAGATTGGTCAACAATGTTGACTTTACTAAAAGCGCGTTATATAATCAAGATATACCATTTTAGGGGTGACGCGAATGAAGAAGTTTATGTCCAAATTGATCCTTTTCCTTGCGGTATTCTGCACGTCCGTCGTTCTGGTTCCCTGGAACCGATATCTGATGGATTTCTTCGGAAATCCGTTGCCGGGCGTGACGGAGTACATGGTTGCCAACGAGTTCTTATACAAGGCGATCATCGCAGGTGCCATGTTCCTCTTTTCACTCGTGTACCTCATCATCAGCATCCATGACGAAAAGAATTACGGCGAAGTCAAGCCGTCCGTCGCCGCAGCGGCGATCGTGCCGATGTGGCTGTTCGGCGTGGCGATGCTCGGATTCACGACCATCCTTTTGTATTTCCTCTGGCTCGGAGCGCCAACGACGCCGAATTTGATTTTGCTCGGGGGTGCCGGCATCGGACTTCTGAACGCCATCGTTCTCGGACATCTCGTTCTGGCCAATTTCCGCAAAGGCCGACCACTGACCAAGATCATGCTCTTCGTTTTTGCCCTTGAAGTGCTGGGGGTCGGCGGTTATGCCGGCTATCTGACGCTTGCCAAAAGTTCTGCCAGTTATGCCGGACTCCATGTCCAGTATTACGTAGGCGCCGTTCCGCTGTTTCTCGTTTTCTATGTCGTACACATCATCATCATGGGCGTGCGGGGCAAGAAAGCCGCCGAACCGGTCGACATCGAACAACAGGTCAAGGAAGTCCGTCATGCCGAGAAGGCCGTGACGAAATCCGGGAAATCGGAACCCATCCGTCAGGAATCCCATGACGGCGGCCGGAAAACGATGATCGTTTCCAAAGAACAGACGATCATTTCCGGCGAACAGAACATCGATCCGACGAACATGCTCTTCGAAGACGTCAGCGTCGATCCTGAATTCAACCGGACTGCCAATCTCGACAAGCAGGTTTCCTCAATCGAATACTACATCGAAAAACCGAAAATGTTCAAACCTCTCGATCCGACGTTCGATCAACTCGTCGCCTACGTCCGTGAACTCCCAAATGCCGTCACGAAACTCGCTGATGACCGCATCACCTTCTATGTCGACCGCAAACCGTTCCTCGTCCTCATGAACTTCGGCAACTATTACCGGCTCGCTTTCCGTTCCGAGCTCGAGAAGGGCATCCGGATGATCATCAAATATCCGACGATCTCAAAGAACAAGGGAACGAAGGACAATCTGTGGTTCAAAGCCAACAATTATGGCGATCTCCCGAAGGAAGTCGTTTACGACATCGCCAAATCGGCTTTCGACAACGTTCATGCTTGACAAGCAACTTTTAAAGTTGCTTTTCGTATACTAAAGCTAAGAGTTGGATCATGACTTTTGGCTGGCATCT
>CAZFHR010000099.1:0-5334 GCA_964519115.1 uncultured Candidatus Izemoplasmatales bacterium | reverse complement strand
ACGCCGCGCAGACCGAACATTTCCATGCCTCTCAGCAGGTTGCGGATGCGGGCGCCCGTTCCTTCACGCGGGAACAGAACTTCAACGGCCGATTTCGCGCCGTTCGTATGTTCACGGGTCAGGTAAAGCGGATTGGCTTTGACGACATAAAGCAATGCGATCAGTTCGTCGGTGTCATACGCCGCATCGGTGCCGGCGAAGACGTCGGACAGTTTCGCATATCCCTGGTCGCCATAAGTGGCTTCCATGTGGGCTCTGAAGGCGGCGCCAAGGGTTGCACCGGTCGGATTTGCGATGGCGGCGAGCGTGTCCAGAATGTTGTTCGAATAGTTCTTTTCGACGGTGCGGGTCGATCCATCGGCGTTGGCGACGAGGATGTCGACGTTGATCGGAGTCGTGACCTGACGCCGAGTGTAAGCGGTCGGTTTCACGGCGACGCCGGTGTCCCAATTGGGAGATTCGACGTCGAGGATGTCTTCGATCCAGTCGATGCGGGCGAGGTACATTTGTTCGAGTTCGCCGAATCCGTCGAAGTACGGCGTGAAATAGATGCCGCCGTCGGCTGCCGTCATCGAGATCTTGACGGAAGGATTGGCTTCGAGGAACGCGCTCAGGAAGGGCATGTACTCAAGATAGTCACCGATGTTGACGAAATTGCCTCTGACGCCTTCCGGACCGATTTGCGCGCCGGTGCCATTGACCAAGTCAACGCCGGCGAAGCCTTCGGTTTGCAGACGCGTCCACTGGGCATTCGTGCTGGTATCGGACGTGGTAGCCAAATCGACGAAATTGATGTTCAGTTTTTCTCCGATGGCTTCCCATACCGGGAGCAGTTCGCCTTTCGTATAGGTAGATCCGTTGAGTGATTCATACGCCGAATCCTTCTGATACGAAATGCTCATCAACAGTCCCCCGGAGGTGTAGTTGATCGCCACGTTGACGGTCACGTCGGACGTATAGTCAAACGTCGAAACCGTTGTCGTCGTTTGGGTGGTCGTCTGTGTGGTCGTCTGTGTGGTCGTTCCGGCGGTCGTTCCGGCGGTCGTTCCGGCGGTTGTTCCGGAAGTCGTCGTTGCGGCAGCGGTTGTCGCCGTGGTCGTGACTTGTTCGCAGGCCACGAAGGCGGAGACTGCAAAAAGCGCAATCATGACACATAAGATTTTCTTCATTTTTCTCCTTTTCTCTCCTTTTTTTTCAAATCTATTCTTTTACCCCACCGACGTTGACGCCCCGGGCAAAGTATTTCTGCAGATACGGGTAGACGACGACGATTGGGATAATCGACAGGATGATCGCCGCATAGGCGAGTGAATATTCGGAATAGGGGTAGTTGGTCACGATGTCGGTGTTCTGAGCCCCTTCCGCGATGCCTTGCAAAACGACTTGCAGCGGATGTTCCGGTCCCTGGACGAGCATCCGGTTCCAGAAGTATCCATTCCAACGGTTGAGAGCATAGAAGAGCGTGACCGTCGCGATCGCCGATTTGGACATCGGCAGGTAAATGTGGGTCAGGACCTGGAATTCATTGGCCCCATCGATGATCGCTGCTTCCTCGATTTCCTTGGAAATGCCGTTGAAATAGTTGCGCAAAAGTAGGATGTTGAAGGCCTGTACGCCAAAGCCGTAGATGATGCCCCAGCGGTTGTTCACGTACAGATCGTTATAGTTGAGGTAGGTGGGAATCAGACCGGCGTTGAACCACATCGTGAAGACGATCAGGAAGCCGATCTGGCGTTTGAACACCAGTTTCGTCCGGGACAGGGCATAGGCGGCGAAGACCGACAGCACCATGCTGAAGATCGTGCCATAGAAAGTGTAGAACAGCGTGTTGGTGTAGGATACCCAGAAACTTTTCGCCCGTTCGCCGATCAGGAGCGCGGCGACCGCGTCGAACTGGACATCGACTGGCCACAGCACCACCCGGCCCTGGGTGATCGCCGAGTCGCCGCTGATCGCCATCGAGATGCTGTAAATGAACGGATACAGCGTCGTCAGGACAAAGAGGGTGACGAAGACATAGGAAAGGATTTTGAAAATCAATTCAGTTTTGTCAAGTCGCTTCATGATCCACCTCAGAAGAGCGATGTTTCAGATACGCGGCGGCTGATGAAGTTGGCACCGAGCACCAGAAACATGGCGATGAGCGAATTGAACAGGTCGGCCGAGGCCGCCAGGTTGAGCTGGCTGCCACCGCCGCCGGTCATCAATCCGCCGAGTCCGAGGACATAGGTTGAGATGACTTCCGCGGTCGACAGCACGTTCATGCCGCGGTTCATCGTCAGCAAGATGACTTTTTCATAACCGATGTTGAGGATTTCCCCGATTCGGAGAATCAGCATGATCGTCAGCGTCGGCGCCATGCCGGGGAGGGTGATGTAACGGATTTGGGCCATCTTCGTGGCCCCATCGATCTTCGCTGCCTCATAATTGGTCGGGCTGATGGCCATGATCGCCGCGAAGTAGACGATCGAACCGTAGCCTGCGCCTTCCCAGATGCCGGAGATGATGTAGATCGAGCGGAAATACTGTGGTTCGGAAAGCATCGGCGTATGCTCTTCGATCCACCCCAGTTTCGTGAAGATCGAATTCAGCAGACCCGGTGCCTGCGAGATATTCCCCCCCGACAACATCAGGGCGATGATTGATGTGATGACGACCGAGGATATGAATTTCGGTAAATACGACAGGATCTGCGTGATGCTCCGGTAGCCTTCGTTTTTGATTTCGCTGAACATCAGTGCGAGGATGATCGGAATCGGAAAGCCGAAGAACAGACCGTAGGTGCTGAGCGTGAAGGTGTTGCGGAAAGCCCGCCAGAAACGAGCCGCCTGGGGACCGAACATGATGTACTTGAAGGCATAGAGGCCGTAGAAGTCGCTTTCGCCGATCGTGATCGCATAATTGTTATAATGTTTGAACGCGACGAGGATGCCCCCGATCGGACGATAGCGGAACAGATAGAAGAATACCAGAACGGGAATGAGCATGAGATAAACTGGCCAGCCTTTTTTGATCTGGCGCCAATAGCGTTTCCAGCGAGTACGTTCCATTTCATCGAGAAGTTCTTCCTGATGCCGAAGTTCTTCTGCGGTGTAGCCGATTTTGGTCTTGATTTCGCTCATGGGTTCATTTTCCTTCGCTGTTCTCTTGTATGTACAGGTTCATTGGTACTAGGATTTCCTTTTGCAGTGTAATGATTACCAGCAATCCCCAACCGAGAATGACGTCAAAAATGCGGTTGACGGCATAATCGATCAGCGGCAGGCCGCGTCCTAACAGGACAAGCAGCCCAAACTCGACGAGGAACATGGTCGCGTAGGCGACGATGAAATAGAGCGAGGCGGCACCGAGTCCGGGCCGCCGGACGCGCAAAGCGGACCACTGAACCAGCCCGAGAGCGACTGCCAGGGCAAGGATGCCGACGCCGTGAGCAACGGCGATGCGGAAATCGACAAAGTTGACGATGCTGTTCACGAGCAGGACGACACCGTTGGCGATCAACCCGTATTTTCCCCAACGCACATAGCAGACGAGGACGAACACGGTCGATAGTCCGAAGTACTGCCGGCCTCCGAAAAGACCGAAACGGCCGATGAGAACGTCAAGGACGCAGGCGATTGCCGAAAAGATGATGAGATCGATGGTTCGGTATTTGCGTATTGTCAAACTAGCAACTCCCATATATAATCAATATGAAGGCAGGAAAGGAGCGATCTTCGATGCTGGAATACTGTTTGACACCTCAAGATGACATCCAAGCGGTTCTCGACCGGCTTCCTGGCGGTGAACCGACCAAAATCCGCCTCGCGGCGGGGGTCTACCGACAGAAACTGCGGATTCGTCAGGAAGGGCTTCATATCGAAGGAACTTCGCGTGATGACGTCGTCATCACTTTTGACGACTTTAATTTCCGCATCCATCCGGACGGAAAACCGTTCAACACGTTCCGGACGCCCACCGTTTTGGTCGTTGCGGATCATGTTGCCTTTTCCAATCTGACGATTGCCAACACCGCCGGTCAGGGCCCGGAAATCGGTCAGGCGGTCGCACTTTCCGTATATGGCAACGATTTCCGGATGGAACGCTGCAGCTTGAAAGGACATCAGGATACCCTTTTCTGCGGACCGTTGCCCTTTGACCTGACGATGCGATATCAGGGGTTCTTGCCACCGGAAGAACTGCATGTCCGACCTTCGTTGCAACTTTATGAGGACACACTGATCGAAGGAACGGTCGATTTCATCTTTGGATGCGCCACGGCGCTGTTTCGAAACTGTGAAATCGTCATTCTGGGTCCGGGATACGTGACGGCGCCTGCGACACCGGCGGAACAACTTTATGGGCTAGTTTTCCAGAACTGTCGGATCGAAAACGAATCTGTTGCTGAAGTCTATCTCGGAAGACCGTGGCGGGAAGGCGGATCCACCATTTTCATGGATTGTACATTCACCGGAGCGTTTCATCCCGACCGCTATCATGACTGGGAAAAGCAGGCATTCCGGTTCCGGGAGAACCCGGCGGTATCATCCCCTCTGTCCAGGAGCATGACGGAGGAGGAAACGGAGCGGTTAAAACACTTTTTGGCCGAAAGGTTCCAACCGCTCCGGATGAAAAAATGCTAGAATCCGAAATACTTTTTGGCGTTTCCGTACGATATGTCTTCGACCATCTGACCGAGCAGGATGTCATCAGCGGGGAAATATCCGCGTTCCACCTGTTCGCCGATCAGGTTGCAAAGCAACCGCCGGAAATATTCATGGCGGGGATACGAAAGAAAACTCCGTGAATCTGTCAGCATGCCCACAAAGCGCGCGAGCAACCCGTTGTTGCCGAGCGCTTTTATTTGTTTTGTCATGCCGTCGATGGTATCGAGGAACCACCAGGGCGATCCGAACTGGATTTTCCCGGGGATGCCGCCGCCCTGGAACGACTGCATGAGAGTGATGGCAACTTCAAAGTCGCGGGGGTTCAGCGTATAAAGGATCGTTTTCGGTAGTTCGCCGGTCAGATCCAGCGCATCGAGAAGACTGCAGAGTGACTGCGCGATCGGTTCGTCCATCGTCGCATCAAAGCCCGTATCCGGTCCAAGGGCTTCGAACATCCGGGTCGAGACGTTCCGGAAGGCGCCGATGTGGTATTGCTGGACCCATCCGCGCTTGGCATATTCGCGGCCGAAGAAGACCATCATATTGCCTTTATACTTGGCAACGTCCTGTTTCGTGAGCGGCAGGCCCGCCAACGCATTGGCGAAGATCGCCGCGACTTCTGTTTCCGAAGCCTTCTTGTAAAGAACGATGTCCAATGCATGATCGGAAAGCCGGCATCCGTGGGCGT
>CAZFHR010000098.1:0-5416 GCA_964519115.1 uncultured Candidatus Izemoplasmatales bacterium | reverse complement strand
ACGGAGTCCATCACCGAGAAAATTGAAACAGAGCATGGTGACCGCGATCGCGATCGAAGGAACGATAAGTTGATGGGGGTACTGCATCAAGGCGTCATATCCGTCGTTGGCCAAGGTGCCCCACGAAGCCTGGGGGGCGGAAATGCCGAGACCGATGAACGAAAGGAACGATTCCGTGAACACCGCCGTCGGGATCATCATCGTCATGGCGACAAGAATCGGCCCCATGGCGTTGGGAATCAGATGCCGGGTAATGATTTTCCACTTCGACACGCCGAGCATCCGGGCGGCGAGGACGTATTCCTGTTCCTTGAGGGACAGTACCTGGCCGCGGACCAGCCGCGCCATGCCGACCCAATAGAGCAGGCCGAGCGTCAACACGATCGTTCCCAATCCCTTGTCTTCGACGATGACCATGATCAGAATGACGTATAAGAGCAGGGGGATCGAATCGATGAGATCGATGAAACGCATCATGAAGTTGTCAAGACGACCGCCGTTAAGACCGGAAATCGCGCCATAGGCAACGCCGATGAGAAGATTGACGAGCGTCGCCGTCAAAGCCACGAGGAGGGAAATTCGGGCGCCGTACATGACCCGGGTGAGAAGATCGCGGCCGACATTGTCCGTGCCCATGAGGAAGGTCTTGTTCCAGACGGTTTTGGCTGGGGTCTTGAATTCTACTTCTCGAAAGATAATCGAGAAATCGATGTTTTCATCGGCCAGTTCGGGAAAAAGCTTATAGGATAGGTCGACGATGATATCCTCGCCGTCGAGATCGAAATGAAATTGTTTCTTGATGGAATCATAGGAAGTTTGGCGCAGCCGCGAAAGGATATGGCCGCTGCCGTCAACGACCAGCAGCCGATAAGCATCGGTCCTGAACACATACACGCCATCGTCTACTTCATACAATTCGAGCGAGATCGGCAGATTGGAATAATCGGTGAGTTGTCCGTCGTATTCATAAGGCGTCAAAAGCGGTCCGAGGATGGCGAACAGGGTGATCAGGATGATGCCCACGAGCCCGATGATGGCCATCTTGTTCTTTCTCAGACGCCGCCACGTGTCTTTCCAGTACGTGAGGCTGGGCCGGGTCTGTTCCTTGTCTTCCTTGCTGCTGTTTTCAACGAATTCAAAGTCGGAAGGTTTGTAGTCCATGTCATTCACTCTTCTTTCCGAGTCGAATCCGCGGGTCAATGAACGAATAGGCGATGTCGACGATCAAGACCATCACGACATATAGTGCTGCATAGAACACCGTCGTGCCGATGATCATCGTATAGTCGTGATCGGTGACGCTGGTCACGAAGTATTTGCCGATGCCGGCGATTCCGAATACTCTTTCAACGACGAACGAACCGGTCAAAATGGCGGCGATCATCGGCCCGATATAGGTGACGATCGGAATCAAGGCATTCTTCAGGGCATGCTTGAAAATGACTTTGTAATGAGAAATGCCGTTGGCGCGGGCGGTACGGATATAGTCCTGACGCATGACTTCAAGCATCGACGACCGCGTCAGGCGGGCGACGAAGGCAAGCGAGTATCCGGTCAATGCCAAAACGGGGCCGATATAGGACGACGGATTATTCAAGCCGAAAGGCTCAACCCAACGCAACGAGTAGGCGAAAACGAAGATGAAGATGCTGGCGATGACGAAGGACGGCAGCGTGACCCCGAGCGTCGCCAAGAACATGACGAAATAATCGACGGGTCGGTTTTGCCTGAGGGCGGATATGATGCCGATCGGAATGCCGAGAATGATGATGAGCAGAATTGCTAATATGCCAATTTTTGCGCTGACTGGAAACAGGATGGAGATCATGCCTTCGACGGTGTATCCCGTGTGCTTGAAGGAAGGACCCAGTTTCAGCGTGAAAACGCCGACCATATAGTCGAAATATTGTTTGATAATCGGATCATCCAGATGATATTTGGCGTTCAGTGCCGCAAGGATTTCATCGGGAAGAATGCGTTCACGGTCAAACGGTCCGCCGGGAATCAGATGCATCATGATGAATGTGACAGTTGCCACCAAGAAAATCGTCAGGATGGCCGCAAATACCCTTTTTATATAGTAATTGTTCATATATACCTCCGGCGCCTATTGTTCATGAATTATACAAATGATTTTGTCAAAAAACAAGAGGATTGGAAATTTTTATCGATAAATTTTTTGAATCGGGGCCGGATTTCCTATTGATAGCTGATTATCGTCATCGGCTTGAAATGAGGCCGGCATGCCCTTTGCTGATAACGACAAAAAGCGCTATTCATGAAATCAAGCAACAAGTCATCTTTGTTCATGACCTGGAAAACTCATGCCATCGTTGAATTCGTTTTTGCGCATCCTTTTATTATTCTCCGAAACGATTGATCATAAGGGCTCTTCGTTTCGGCTTGTGTTTTGTGTCAATCGGTTTGTTTCAACGCCGCGATCCGATGTGGATGCCGGGAGTGCTGCTTTGTTTGGTGTTGTCATGCAGGCAGTCGTCGATCATGACGACCAGAGCGACAAAGAAATCGATGTTGCTTTCGGTAGTAATCTCGATTTCGTAGGAATCCCCCCACGACAGCCACTTTTTGCGCACGTCGACAACGGGACCGCCACCCGCGGAGATTGTGAAGGTGTGGGCGAAATAATCGCCTTCGATCACGTACTGGCCGAAATCACTTTCGATCTCGAGTTTGTGTTTCAACAGGGTGAAGCGTTTCTTGACGGTTGCGACCGTTTTTCCCGATGCGTCCGTCAGATGATAGACGGGCAAGAACGTAAACAGTTGTTTTTTGATGGTGAAAAGGTGGTGATTGGCTGTGGTTTCAAAAAAATCCATCCGGTGCGTGAAGGAAAGAAAATGGCCTTCGCAGTGGAACGCGACGTTCTGGTTTTCGTCAAACACCTTGTACCGGTCGGTCAACGAAAACGCTTTTTGTTTTAAATAGAATTTTTTCATTCCAATCCCTCCTTTCGCCCCGGGTATCTTGGCTTTTCCGGAAGCGATGTGCTATCTTTATTATAACGCCGTTCTGATGTTTCGATGCCATTTTTTCGAAATGTGCCTGTCTTTCCGGACATCATAACAAATACCTGTTTGCTGGTCGTATTCGTTTTCCTGCTGGAGAAAGAGCGATCTCGACAGTACGGATCATACCGCTCTCCCGAACCCGATCCCCGCCCGTTTTTCCAGCCGCATCACCAGAAATGTAAGCCATGTCGATGGCCGTCCCTTTCGCATCTCCGGCCATTCCCGCCATGCCTGCCATTCCGATTCTGGCGCATAGAGTCCATCCGCATCCGCCTTTGCCGTGATGACGCCCAGCATGCCGCAAAAACGGGGATCGTCGATAGCCTGATCAAATCGGGACAAGACATCGGCCACGTGGAGGATGTCATACCAGATGAACGGTACTTTCAGTTTACGGAAGTCGATCCCCATATAAAAGATGTATGGATGCCGTTCCCTGCTCTTTTCCCACAGACCCAATAGGCATTCGACGCCCGCCTGGGTCTCTGGCCGCTCATCAAAGCCCTTGCATGCCGCCAAGAGCTGTAGCATTGCCAGATTGGCATATGGACAAGGGTCGCCGATCTTTCCCGGGCCGCGCCAGGTGCCGAGTGTCGGAGAAACGGCACAGGGCCACCCGTTATCCCGAGCCCGCCGCAGTAAGGATTCGGTCGCCTGCCGCAGTCGCAAATCGCCATCCAGACCCATGCCCGCCAGAGCAGAAAGGGTGACGGGGGCATCGCATAATGCCCACCCTTGGGTCTGCGTTCCGGTGCCGCCGTGGGATTCTGATATCTGCATCGACAGCGTCGGAATGCCGTCTTTGGTTTCCTGCTGCCGGATTTTGGTAGTGATTTCCGCTAGTGGACCGTCGGTTGCCAAAACACCGATTTCTGCGAGAAAAGCCAGTTTGTGGTAGCATTGACCAGCGCTTTTATGACTGTTCAGAACAATCCCGGGCCAACCCTTAAGTTCTGCCATCAATCCTTTTACCAACGGGTGTTCCAGCATCGCTTGCCGAGCCATCAATACCACCGGATCGCCTTGATCGACACCCAGCAGATCGACGAGCGTACGATATCGGACCCAAGGCTCATCAGCGTGAAGCAGATATGCGATGCGGTCAATCATTTTTCTCTCCTTCAATAACTGCGGGACGTTTGCGATTCGGAAGCGACTTCGGCAGTTTCCGGCCCAAAGCGTATATCACCGGCCCACAGAAATACAAGAGCGTGTAGACATAAAATCCGATCGATCCAAAGATGATTCCGGCCGTTTCGTTGCCAAACCCGACAAGCAGATTGAAGATAAGATGGATTCCGGTCAAAACGGAAGCGGCGATCAAAGCGTCCTTCTGACTGGATTTGCGAGCCACATGGGCGGCGATAAAAGTGACAATACCCGCCGGTAGCGCCGAGGCTAAAAACAATAGATTCACCATCGTATCTGGATTGCCGGTACCATCGAACAGATTTGAAATCAGCAACTGCACGACGGACATCACGACGAGAAGAACAAGACCGAGAATGGTATCGGCGAGGATTTTTTTGACCATGAAGGACTCCTTCCGGCGCGTTCAAGTCGCGCCTGTAATTGGAAATGAATGCAACGTTTCTTTATTGATTGGCGTTTTTCATCAGATCGGGATGGACGTAACGGCTTTTCCCGACGGATCCTTTGCCGTATTCGATCGCCGCGACGGGACAGCGGCTGATGCAGCCCAGGCATTGGGTGCACCGCTTGCCCCACACCGGTTTTCCATCGACCTTGATCGTATGAACGGGGCAGATCCGCTCACACAATCCGCAACCGGTGCAGGCATCGGTGGCGTAGAACGGTCGCGTGCGGATCGCAAACCGGTTGAATAGCGGATGGATAAAGGCAATCAGAAAAGCCGGCGTTTTCCCCGGAATGACCAGCGACGTTCCTTTGATCCGCCGAGTGATATGATCGTTGATGACGGTTAATCTTTCATCCGCTTCCCGCAACTGCTTGGCTTGGACTTCGGGATCGTCAAGACGGTAGCCGATCAGGTAGTTGTTGGGCATCACCACGGTAAAGGCAGCATCAAGCGGAAGTTTTTTTCGGGTCAGTCGCTTGCGAATCACAGCGCTTGTCGAGCCTTCTTCTGCGCCGCACGTCGTGAGGCAAAAAATGTAAGGGACGCTGCCGATGATCTGAATCCGATTGATGAAGTCAAGAACGATGGCGGGCGCCCCCCAGGCGTGGACGGGGAAAACGAATCCCAGCAAATCGCCGGTCCGAAAATCATATTCGAACCGATTTCCGGGAGTTTCGAGTTCTTTCGCGATGGACACAAGCCGATCATTCTGACTTGTAGCGACGGTTTGCGCGGCATGAAGGGAATTGCCGGTACCGGAAAAATAAAAGATCATGCTTGTTCCCTG
>CAZFHR010000097.1:0-5471 GCA_964519115.1 uncultured Candidatus Izemoplasmatales bacterium | reverse complement strand
CCGGACCCGATTACGGTATTGCCGAATATTCGATCGACGGCAGTGACTGGTTCGCAATTGATCTCTCCGGGGATCAAAGCGCATCGCTTACGTTGATCATGTTGCTGACGGACCTCGAGCTCGGAGAACACATCCTGATGATCCGGGGACCCGCCTTCAACGTCGATTTCTTCGCCATTCAGTCGCAGAAATAAGAAAAGCCCGACCCGCTTCGTCTCAGACGAGCGGATCGGGCTTTCATTTGCTTGTTTTCAATTTGGAATCTGAACATACTGGTCGAGATAGTCAACCAGTTTTTCGACAGTTTCAAAAGGCCGGGGCTGATCGGCCGGATTGACCGAAACGAGAAGTTCTCCCGCGGCGAATACGGCGATGGTCGGCGTAAATTCATAGGGGAAAACAGCGTTCGTCACCGGAAACTCTCCCCCCGATTCGATCTTGTAGACGATAATGCCATACGTCGATATGAACGTTTCGAGGATCGGTTGAAACTCCAGACAGGAAAGGCAGACAGAAGAGGATACAATGAGGATGAAATCGTCGCCGGCAGCGAGTTTGGCCGCCAGGACCGTGGCATCGATTTCCGCCCAGGTCGTCGCTTCCGGATCGGTTTCGGGAACGATCCGCTCGGATGGCGTGCAGGCCATCAGGAACAGAGCCGGCACAAGCATGAAAAGTAGAATGAGGCGTTTCATCACGGGTTTTCCTTTCATATCAAGCCATAGAGAAGGATGCCGAGGACGGCGGCGATCAGCAGAAGCGCAATCGGCGATACTTTTTTAACAAGGCGCGATAATGTGAGCGTGAACGCCATGATCGCGAGCGCTTTCCAGTCGAATACGGAAAAATCGAAATGGAAGGCTTCGAGGTTGAGAAGCGGGAAAATCCGGACGGCGCCGAGCGAAAACGCGACGGCCAGGACAAGGCCGGCGACTGCTGGTCGCAGACCGACGAAAGCCATCTTGAACCAGCGCGATTCCAGCAACCGGGAACTGAAACGGGCAATCAACAAGATGATGATGAAGGAAGGCAGGACGACGCCAACGGTAGCGAAGATAGCGCCGAGAATCCCGCCGTTGAGGGTGCCGACGAACGTCGCGATGTTGACGGCGAACGGTCCGGGGGTCGATTCGCTGACGGCAATGAAGTCGATCAGGGCTTCCTCCGTGAGCAAGCCGGCACCGATCAGTTCGGAGCGGAACAGCGGTATCATCGCATAACCGCCGCCAAAAGTGAAAAGACCGATTTTGAAGAAGATCCAGAACAGCTGCAGCAACAGACTAAACATCGGCTTCACCGCCTTGGACGGGACGGCTCTTGAAGATGCCGTAGACGATGCCAAGCAGCGCCGCAATGAAGATGATGGCAATCACGCTGACGCCAGTGAAGACGGCGGCGAGGAAGGCAAGGATCAGGACGCCAAAGGAAAAAGCGTCTTTTTTCGTTTTCTTCGTCAGTTTGAACACGGCATTGAAGATGACGACCGCAATCGCGGCGCGCAGTCCCTTGAAAGCATAGGTAACCCAGGTGAGCGCCTGAAATTGTACAAGAAAGAGCGAAATGATGGAGATGACGACAAACGAAGGCAGAACGACGCCGATGGTGGCGGCGACCGAACCCCAGAACCCGGCGATCTTGTAACCGATATAGGTGGCGGAATTGACGGCGATGACGCCCGGCGTGGATTCGGAGATGACGAGCAGTTTGACGATGTCGTCTTCCGTGACCCAATGTTTCACGTCGACGACTTCGCGCTGCATGATCGGAATCATCGCATAGCCGCCGCCGAAGGTGAATGCGCCGATTTTCATGAAAGTGAGGAACAGATCCCCGACGGTTTTCGCTTTCGACATGTTGCACTCCTTGTAGTTTCTTTCTTTTCATATTATATCACAATCGGAACGTTTCGTGCCTTTTCGGTCGCAACCCGAAAAAAAATTCCGTTGAATCAAGGAAAACAACCGATTATCCTGTATAATGATAGTATTGAATCAAGGCGGTGATCACGTATGTATTCCTCATCCTATGTTCTGGCATTCGAATCTCCCGTTTCGCTCGGAAATGGAGTCTATACGGCCGTTTCCGTCGCCCGGAAAGGCGCTCGCAGGATCGGCGTCGCCTTTATTGTGGATGGCAAGGAAGCCGTTCTTGTCGGCATTCCGCCAGCCGATCCGGAAGTCGTTCTTCGGACACTGTTTTCCATCTCTCAGGAAGCCGTCCTCCAGCGGATCTGCATCCTCGGTTGGGATGACCGTCTGGTGGAACTGCTGAACGGATACCACCGCTTCGCCCCGAAAGCGGAAATCGTCCTCAACCGGCGCGTTCTTCAGGGAATCGGCGGCGAAATCAGGCAGAAGACGATTCCCATCGGCGGCGCCGATGATACTTTGGTCCTGGCTTCCGGACGTGTCATCCGCTTCCTGCCCTGTCCGTTCCTTTTTTCACCGGCAGCCCAAATCGCCTACGATTTCGTTTCGGCGACGCTGTTTTCCAGCCGTCTTTTCGAGACCAGCGGCGAATACGTCGCACCCGTCGACCTCCCAATCCTGGTGGCAGATGTCCGGGAATTCCACCGCACCTTTGCGCCTTCCTCCGATTATCTGCGGCCGGTACTGGCCGAAATCGCCAAACTCGACGTTTCGAACGTCGTCCTGAGAACGGAAGCGGTCTATGACCGCGTCCTTCTGGATACGATCATCAGCGACTTGACCGCCATCGAATTCTACAATACCTATCAGTCGGGTACTGAAACCGCAGCCCGGCGGCTCTTTTCCTATCGCATGCTGGCAAGTCAGGTGCTTTTCAAACTGCGAGCCGCGTTCGGAGAAGCCGAAGTGCTCGCAACCTTTGCGGATACCGAATTTCAGGTCGCGCCGATTACACTCGAACTTTCTGGGGACATGAATGATGACTACCGGCTCTGGAACCGGATGTTCGATATCCTGTTTCTGCAACGCGGAATGCCTTGGCTGGTCGTCGTCGAGCCGCTCGTCAGCAAACTGATTTCTCTGTATGGAATGAAGAAACCGGCGGTCTTTCAGTCGGAGATCGCATCCGCCCTCGAGAAGGCGGAGCGGATCGATTCCGCCAAACGGGAATTGGAAACCCGCGTTACGCAACTTGAGGAACGCCTCGCCGCAACGGCCGCGAAAATGACGCGCGATCCGCTTTCGGGCGCTTACAACGAACCGTTTCTGCATGAATACCTTACCGGAATCCTGACGGCTCCGGCAGAAAAGACCGCGAACCCCCGGGAAATGGCATTGCTGTTCGTCGCCATTGACGGCCTCAGCCGCATCAATGAAAAATACTCACGGTCCGCCGGCGATGAAACAGTTCGCCATTTATCCTACCTTTTATCCCATGAAAACCAAAGCGTCGACCTGATCGCCAAACGCAACGGCCCCGGATTCGTCCTCGTTTTGACGGACGCTGACCGCGAAACGCTCGCGAAGACGGTCGGCGCGATCCAGATTGCCGTCCGCGACGCCGACGTGTTCCTCGAACCCATCACCGTTTCCCAGGCGGTGGTCCGGCTTTCCGAGTTTCCAAAAAGTATCGATCCCAACGATCTGCCGGATCGGATGCTTGCGGTCGGCGACCTGCGGATCAAGGCTGCGCTTGATCGCGGACCAGCGGCATACGTCGACGAAACCCAGAAACTGGAACGGCGCAAGGCCGGAAAACTCCTGCTCGTGGATGATGATCCGGTTGCCATTTCGCTCCTGTGTGGTCTTCTGCGTTCGGAAAGTTTTGAAGTCCAGGTCGCAAGCGACGGCATCGAAGCGCTGGAAGCGTTGCGCCAGACCCGGTTTGATGCGATCATCTGCGAACGCAACGCCATCAAGATCGATGGCATCTCGCTGAAACAGCGTCTGATTGGTCCCGAGTTTCACCAGCCGCCGCTGTATATTCTTACGACCTACCATAAAACCCGGGAAACGATCGTTCGCGCGAATCAGGCGAATATCGACATCGTGTTGGAAAAACCGATTATTTTCGAAGAACTGCTCGGTTTCCTCCTCCGTTCGGCGATCCGGGAGGGGGGAAGATGAGCCTCTCCTTGCTGCTTGGCATCCTCATCGCCCTCCTCCTTGTTGAAGTACTGCTCGTCATCGCGGTTTTTGTCAACAAACACCTGACGCAGGAACGCCTTCGCGAAGATAAAGCAGCCCGTGAATATCTGTATGGGCGTTATTTCGGTACCGACAACGCCCGCCGGGACTTTACGGTTGACCGCCTCGCACGCGCCTATCGCGCCATCCGCGATCAGGTGGTGCCGGCTCCGGAAGCCGAAGAACGCGCGTATCGCGATTTTCAGGATTGCGGGGCGATCCGGCGCTGGCTCGCTGATCTGGGTTCTCCCTTCAGCCTGAAACGGAAGACGGCTGCCCGGATGCTCACCTATTTTCCTTCCACCGAAACCAGATTCGCCCTCGTCAACCGCCTTCGCATCGAACGGAGCGGGCATGTGAAACTCTATATCGTCGATGCGTTGAAGAACCAGCTGGATCAACTGACGGTCGTCGCCCTGATCGAAAGCATGATCGGTTCCAAGCGTTTCTATCAGGCGCGGGCGATCGCCATCATCAAGAATTATCTGCCGGGCAGCAAGAACCGCCTGCCTGACATTTTCAACCGGGACGAGCCGGAAATCAAGGAATTGTTCGTCGAATTGGCCGAGGGCATCCATCGGGAAGATTTCGGCGCCGCGCTCAAAGCGGAACTGGCAGAACTCGAAGACCATTATGTCGGTCAGTGCAGCTTGACCTATGGCAAGATGACGGCGCCGCGGCGCGACCGCTTTTACCGCCGGATCCTCGCAGCCGTCGCCACGGGTTACGGTTATGACCTTTCCAGCCCGAAGTATCTGCAAAATCCGGATCCGGAAATCGTCCGGATCGCCGTCCATTCCCTGACGCAGCCAGCCGACATGAACCAGGTTGAAAAACTGCTAAAGTTGGCCGATGGCAGCATTCCCGCTTCCTGGTTGGCGGAAACGATCCAGAAGATCTTTGATCAGATCCCCGAACGGATTCCCGATCTCATCGGATTGCTCGAAGCCCATCCGAGTCGGGAAGAACGGCTGGTTCTCGGCATCGTCATCGCCGACAAGCTTGATTATTTCGTTTTACGACTACAACGGAACGATCCCGGTCTGATTCAGGTCGTCGTCGACACGATCATTGCGGCCGGCCGCGACGCCAACCTGATCCGCTTTCTCAACAACAACCGCGATCCGGCGACAGAAGCGACGGTTTTACCGGCTTTGAAAGCCGCCGCTCTCCGGGAAGAACGGCTCTTCGCCCTGCTCAACGAATATCTCGATTCGTCGCTGATGAAGAAGATGGGGTTTGCGAAAACAAAGGCGCCGATGCCGGCCAAACCGGTTTCGCGACCGGAAAAAGCGAAAATACGCTGGCTCCGCGGCATCCTCGTTTTTGCATTCCTGTTGTTTCCGGTCCTTTTCG
>CAZFHR010000096.1:0-5489 GCA_964519115.1 uncultured Candidatus Izemoplasmatales bacterium | reverse complement strand
GATCGTGACAGCGACGCCGACGAACATCAGGGCGATCGTGTTGATTTCATTGATGCCCTTTTTCATCTTGAAATTGAGCTTCGACAGGGCGTATCCGGCCATCGTCGAAATCAGCACGGAAGTGACGAGCACGAGGATGGTCACGACGATCGAGTTGAAGAGATAGCGCGATATCGGCACGCCGGAAGATCCGGTGACCTGGAAAAGACGCGTGAAATTGGCGAGCGTCGGATGGACGAAGAAGAATCTGGGCGGATACTGGAACAGTTCTTCGATCGGCTTGAAGGCATGATTGAAGATGTAGAGCAGCGGCAGCAGCATGAACATGGCGATCGGCACGAGGAACACGAGGTAGCGGATCTGATTGGGATGGAAGCGTTTCGGATTGATCTTGGTTGCCTGGAATTTAGACTTTTTCATTCGTCTTTACTCCCGAAAAGGCGGTATGCAAAACGCGAGAATGCATAAACCACCAGCAACAGTATGACCGAAAGCGCCGCCGCGTATCCCATTTCGTATTTGTTGAAGCCGAAGTACTCGATGTGATTGACGATCAGTTGCCCGGCATACTGGGGCGTCGGATTTGAACCCGACAGCGCCACCCCGATGCCCGAGGAACCGAAAGTGCCCACGATCGCCATGACGGCTCCGAACAGCATCTGCGGCCGGATCGTCGGGATCGTGATGTAGATCATTTCCTGGAACTTGTTTTTGATGCCATCGATATATCCCGCTTCGTAGAGATCCTGATTGACGTTCAGGATGCCGGCGAGCATCGCGAGAAAGCCAACCCCCATCGAGCTCCAGAGGGTGACGACGATCATGATCGTCATCAGAAACTCTTTTGATTGGAGCCAGATGATCGGCTCAACGATCAGTCCGATCTTCAGCAGGACGCTGTTCAGATAGCCGGTGTTGTCACCGGCGAAGATGACCTTCCAGAGAACGCTCATCGTGATGCCGGCCGTCAGCGACGGCGAATAGATGATGAGGGCGAGAATCGTCCGGAGTTTCGGGGCGAGCTGCGCCAGCATCCATGCCAGCAGAAACGAAAGAATATATCCGCCCGGCCCGACGATGATGGCATACTTCAACGTGTTGGGAACGACGTACTGCATGAATTCCGCATCGTTGGTCAGAATGTTGATGTAATTTTCAAAGCCGATGAACTCCGGGGCCCGGACCGTATCGAAATAGGTGAAGGAAAGATAGATGGCGGCGAGGACCGGGATGACGATGAACACCGTGAACATGATGAGATACGGCGCAACGAACGCATAGGCGATGTCGTGGTGATCGCGGACGCCCTTCTTCCGGGATTTCGTGAAAAGCGACCAGAACGTCCGTTTCGGGCTGATTCCGGTGCTGATGATGTCACTCATCGCCGGTCACCCCTTCCGTCCAGCGCCGGATCAGTTCTTCGGTCGCCAGCGGGTAGGCCTTCAGCACATTGCCGGCGGCGTCCATATACCCGAATTCATACATCTTCTTGCGGATTTCCTTGTTCATCTTGATCACGGCATCGTTCAGTTTGACGCGCAGGTTGGCGCGATCGAGAACGACGCTGTTCCACAGATTCGAGATCTCGAGTTCGACCTGGTACGATCCCGGAACCTTCGGCAGTTCCCGGAGCCAGGACCATTGTTCGAGGATCACTTCAACGTCGTCAGAAGCAAATCCGGCGGCCTGGAACGCACTTTGGTTCGCGCTGTTCCAGAGATATTCCTTACCGAGCGTCGCAATCAGCAGGGAAGCGAAATCGCTCTGCGTCGATGTCGAAGCCCACCACTTGAGGAAGGCCCAGCTCTGCTCCTTCTTCTCGGTATTGGCGAAGACCATGTTGGCCGTCTGCGCCCCGGGGGCACTGCGGTTGATTGTCCCGTCCCCCTGATCGACGCCGGGCAGAAGGGCAATGCCCCACAGTCCCTGGATGTCGGGGGCGGCGTTCAAAAGCGTGATGTACATGCCGAAATCGCCGACGCCTATCGGCGATACGCCGAGCCGGAAGTCATTGTAAAACGACGTGACGGCGACGTCCATCGCATAGATCGTATAGAGTTCGGTCATCATCGTCAGCGCGGCGATCGACGCTGTGTCGTCGACGGCGGCCGTGAAGGCGTCCGCATGGTACACGGAGGAACCATATTGAAACAGGAACGGCAGCGTCGAATCAAAGGATTTGAGCGAAGTCGCACTCGACAGCGAGATATAGAAATTCATGCCGTACCGTTTCAACACCGGCATCATTTCCGTGACGTCGTTCCAGGTGTCGGGCACGTCCAGTCCGAGGGTGTCGAGAATGTCCGTTCGATAGAAAAGCACGTAGAAGTTCTCGGTATCCGGCAGTCCGTACAGGCCTTCGGAATAGACCATCGGAATGAGCGACTGGGGATGGAACAGCTGCAGGGTTGCGGCGAATTCCGGATCGTCGGCGAACGTCGTGAGATCAAGGATGGCGCCGCGAAGACCAAGATCGTAGGGAAGCCAGGACGACACTCCCACGGCGACGTCGGGGTTCTGGCCGGCGGAGTTGGCCAGTATCAGTTTGCCTTCCGCCGCCATGACCGATACCTTGACGGGGATGCCGGTTGCTGTCGTAAACGACTCGTCGACCATCTTCTGAATCAGGTCGACGTATTGCTTCGGCCGGTTGACCCACACTTCGAGTTCTTCGGGATCGGCCGCGGAAGCATAGCGCTCGTCAAAGAAAGAAAGAAAGAACCGTTTGATCGCCAGCCACGCGGATTGGAAGAACCCGGCGTTGGCGGCGGGAATGTCGGCGCCGGCGGAAACGTAGAACTTGTCGAGGTCGAGCGGCGAATACAAAAGCATGGAAATGATCGATCCAATCGTCGAAGCCACGGAGGACGAAGACGTTGAAAGCATCGTGATGTTTTTGGGAATGTCGTTGGGTTTAGCAGCGAGGAACCGAAGATTCCGGACTGCGATCTTCAAGCCGGATTCGCCTTCCGAGGCTTTGTCCGACAGATTGATCGCATCGAGGCGGTTTTGTTCGGCTTCCAGGGCATCGGCCATCGCCGTGAGATCGGCGACGATCGTCGGCATGTTGTCGGTGATGTTCCAGTCGCGTTCTTCGTCAAGCTGGTTGCCGGTCAGCTTCTTGATGTCGAGCGACAGCTGGTTCACGGACTTCAGAACGGATTTGACGGCATAGAACGTATCGCGATATGGTGCGAGATTGACCGCGATGGCGATCGAATTCGTGCCGGCTTCGAGCCAGAACAGGTACGGTTCACCTTTCGGATCCGCCGGTGAATAATTCTGCCACTTCGGCGAAAATCCGATGCCGAGCGTCGCCGCTTCCGCGAATGGAATCACGCCATTGACATACAGCGTACGGAAAACCGCGCTGTTGGCGATGACGTTCTGCAGGACTTTGAACGTAAGCTGATAGAACCCTGCGGTTTCCACGAAGACGTCGTACCATACCGTTTCGCGTTCCGAACTCCAGGAATAACCGGACAGCACATTGAGCTTCATGATGCGGATGGAAAACGGTGTTACGTAGAGATCGCGAGAAACGCCGGCCTGGATCGATGAGGAACTTTTCGCGGCGGGAATCTCCGTTTCGCAGGTGATCAGCGTTTCGGTATCGGCTGCCTGCCCCGCTCCGAGATAGGCGTCATAAGTTGGCCATTCCATCGTGCCGATGACGGTAAAGTCACCGAGGAGGAAATCGCCTTTGATGCGCGTAAGCGTGATCGTGTTCGCTCCTGCTTCCAATCGGAAGGCGAGCGGTTCGACATACAGGCCCATCGGATCATAGAACGACTGATCGATCCAGGCGTCGACCTGCGACTGCGAGCCGTAGAAATCGTTGCCATAGCGGTCGATGCCAAAGGCGCTGTCGGCCTGCCAGCGCTTATACAGGATGATCTGGTCGGCTTCGGTAAACGGCGTTTCACCGTTCACCGTGACAGCCGTTTCCAGATCGAGATAATCGTCGGAAAGCGGGAAGAACGACAGGGCGAACCGATAGAGACCGGTCGAAGGAACCGTGACGGTGATACTGACACGATCCGTCGGTCCCCAGGCGGCGGCTTCGGCGTTTCCATGATCGACGTCCGGGGCAATGCCACCGGAAAACGTCGAGGCGTTCATCACCGCGACGAACGCGGCGTTGTCTTCATAGGCGGATGCTTCCCATGCCGCCAACACGTTCCGGTAATCACCGGGGGCGGCGTCCGTCCCGCCATCCCACACCGCTCCAGCCGACGCCGAAACCGCGTCGGCATGAAGTGCGACGCGGACCACGGTGGCAAGGAGGATCGTGAGGATGAGCAGGGTTTTACGGAACAAGGCGATTCACATCCGTTTCCGAACCAATCTATTAGTTGCCGGTGACTCCCAGTTTCGTGAAAACGGCGGTCCGGGCGCGCGTCAGCGCGTCATTGGCGATCGTATTCCACTCCGTCTTGACGTCGGCGTAATTCATGGCGCCGCCGCGGACTTTGTCGAAGACGTCGCCGACGGTGTTGGTGGCGTCGAAATCGGCCGTCCAGCGGGCTTTGATGTACCCGGGTACATATTTATTGGGTTCCAGGATGTAGTTGCCGTAGGCGACGACATTACGAAATTCGACGAAGGTCGGATAGAGCGCGAAGAAGGCGTCGAGGAGGTCTTCGTCCGGTTGCAGCGGCGTCATGTTGAGGGCGGTGTAGATTTTGACTCCTTCGCCATCTTCGAGGCCAGAAAGCTCGATTCGCTTCAGATACCCAGCCTTGCCGAAACTCATCCATTTGGCGAGCAGATAGGCTTCTGCCGGATGTTGGGTCTGCGAGGAAACGCACATCAAATCGAGGATGACGGGAATCTGATGGGCGGCGTTGGTTCCCGGCGTGCCGATGAAATCGACGTCAAACCCGAGTCCGACCATCGAACCGATGACCGGCGTGTAATTCCAGTAGGCGGCGAGTTTATTGGATCCCCAGGCATCGGTGGTGCCGAAGGCTGCCAGCTGTTCTTCCGGCGTCATCGCATCATAAACGAGCGTCTTGTCGGTCATCAGCGTCTGATAGAGACTGAGGGCGCTTGCGAATTCCGCGCCGTCGAGATGGAGAAGCGAGCCGTCATAGGTATACCAGCCGAGGGTTTCGTTCAACTGGGCGGGATACCATTCGAGGATCCGGTCGACGCCGCAGATGCCGGCGATGCCGTTGCCGTTGATGTCCCCCTGATTGGCGACGTAGGATACTTTCTCGACGAAATCCTCCCAGGAGTCCGTAAACGTGGGTGCGTCGACGAAGGCGGCGTCGAAGAGCGATTTGTTGATGAAGTAGCCGAAATAGTAGACCGCATATGGCAGAGCCATGATCTTCCCGCCGTAATTCGCCGCGTTGCGGATGTCGGCGGAGATGTTCATGAATTCCGGGTCGGCCTCGGCGAGGGCGGTGACGTCTTTGGTCCAGTTATTCATGATGACGGTTTCGGCCGAATCGGTGAAATAGACATCAGGAAGCGTTCCGACG
>CAZFHR010000095.1:0-5499 GCA_964519115.1 uncultured Candidatus Izemoplasmatales bacterium | reverse complement strand
CGAATACTACTCGAAGAACCTTTTCGAGGCGTTCATCCGCCGCGACCGCGACTTTTATGGCATCCTCAATGGCCTCGCCGGCGCCACCGGTCCGGAAAGCGACCTGACGATCGCCCATCCCTACGACGCCGCCACCGCCACCGCCGGCAAGCGCGCCTGCAAGGCATCTTTGCAGGAAAAGATGGGTCTTGCTTCAGGCGACGACCGTTTCCTCGTCGGGATGGTCACCCGGATTGCCGAACAGAAGGGGTTTGACATCCTGCTCGGGGCGATGGACGACATTCTGGCCATTCCCGCGGTCCAGTTCGTTTTACTCGGTACCGGCGATGAGCGCTACGTGACGGGACTGCGTCAATTCGAAGCGAAATACCCCGGGCGCGTCAAGATGAACATCGGCTACGACGCCGCCAACCCGAATGCGATCTACGCCGGCGCCGATGTATTTCTGATGCCGTCGCGCTTCGAACCGTGCGGCACTGGGCAGATGATCGCGCTCCGTTACGGCACGATCCCAATCGTCCGCCAGACGGGCGGCCTGAACGACACCGTCGACAATTTCGACCCAGTCGCGAAGCACGGCAACGGCTTCAAGTTCTACAACTACGATCCCCGCGATCTCGTCTATCAGTTTCATAACGCCTATCGGCTGTTCCAGGACAACCACGCCGACTGGACCCGCCTGATTCAAAACGCGATGGCCTGCCGCTTCCCGCCCGAAACGAGCGCGAAGGCCTACGTCGAGTTATACCGGACGATGCTGTAAACGGTTCCCCGGCATTTTGATGCCACGGGGAAACCGAAGATGATAAAATGCTTCCTGTGAGGTGCTTTCCATCATGTACAAAGGCCATTTTCAGACCAAAACGACATTTCTAAAAGCGTTCAAAGAACGCTTGGCGACGACATGCCTGACCGATGTCGAACATTCGAGCGTCCGTCAGCGCTACAATGTCCTCGGCGAACTCCTGAAGGAGACGATCGCCATCGACTGGATCGATTCCGCGACCCGGATCGCCGCGGGCAAACAGAAGGAAGTCTATTATTTCTCGAAGGAATTCCTGATGGGCCGGCTGATCACCAATAACCTGATCAACATGGGCGTCCGCGGCGTCGCCGAAGCGGCGTTCGCCGAACTCGGCTTCGACCTGAACGAACTGGAGGCGTACGAATCCGATCCTGGCCTCGGCAACGGCGGCCTCGGCCGGCTGGCGGCGTGCTATCTTGACAGCCTCGCCTCGCTCGGCTATCCCGGCTTTGGCAACTGCATCCGTTACCGCTACGGTCTCTTCCGTCAGGCGATCCGCAACGGCTACCAGGAAGAACGGCCCGACAACTGGCTTTCCGACGGCTATGTCTGGGAAATCCGCCGCGAGGAAGAAGCCGAAGAAGTCAGTTTCGGCGGCTCCGTCGAATTTGACGGCAAGATGGTCTATAAACCGGCGACGTTCGTCCGCGCGGTTCCCTATGACGTGCCGATCGTCGGTGCCGGCAACGGCGTCGTCAACAGCCTCAGGCTCTGGAACGCCGAACCCTCGAGCCGGTATCCGCAGGGCCGCTCGGCCTTCGAATACGAATTCGATTTGCAGAAACTGTCGGGGTTCCTTTATCCGGACGATACCACCGATGACGGCAAGCGGCTGCGGCTGCGGCAGCAGTATTTCTTCTGTTCGGCCGGCGTCAAGAGCATCTGTCGGCGCCACAAGGCGAAATATGGCACGCTCAGGAACCTTGCCGAAAAAACGGTCTTCCACATCAACGACACGCATCCGACGCTGATCATTCCCGAACTGATGCGGATTCTGCTCGACGAAGAAAACATGGAGTGGGTCGACGCCTGGAAGATCGTCTCGCAGGCGACCGCCTATACGAACCATACGATCATGTCCGAAGCCCTCGAGAAATGGCCGGTCTATCTGCTGCAGCCAGTCCTGCCGCGGATCTACCAGCTGATCGAGGAAATCAACCGCCGGTTCACGAACGACCTGCTCGCCCGCTATACCTACGACCGGATCGACCTGATCAACCGCATGGCGATCATCGCCGGCGGCGTCGTCCGGATGGCGAACCTCTGCCTTGTCACCTGCTATTCGGTGAACGGCGTCGCCAAACTCCATACGGAGATTCTCAAGAACATCGAGATGAACAATTTCTACCGGCTTTATCCGGAAAAGTTCCAGAACGTGACCAACGGCATCACCCACCGCCGGTGGCTCATGCACTCAAATCCGGAACTGACCGCGATCCTCGACGATGCGATCGGCACCGCCTGGCATCAGGACCCGGCGAAACTCGCCGATTTCGAGCGTTTCTGTGACGATCCGGCGATCCATGACCGCCTCCGGGCGATGAAACGGACGAAGAAGGCCGCACTGGCGGCCCGGATCGCCACCGAACGCGGCGTCCTGATCGACCCGGATTCGCTGTTTGACATCCAGGTCAAGCGGCTCCACGAATACAAGCGGCAACTCTTGAACGCCCTCCACGTGATGGCGGTTCACGAACGGCTGAAAAGCGATTCCGCCTTCCGGAAAAGCTACGTTCCGCATACGTTCATCTTCGGCGCGAAAGCAGCGGGAGCCTACTATTTTGCCAAGAAAGTCATCAAGCTGATCAATACGATCGGCGACAAGGTGAACGCCGATCCGGATACGAACGCCTGGCTGAAGGTCGTCTTCGTCGAAAACTACAACGTGAGCTATGCCGAGAAGATCATGCCGGCGGCCGATCTTTCCGAACAGATTTCAACAGCGTCGAAGGAAGCCTCCGGCACCGGCAACATGAAGTTCATGATGAACGGCGCCGTCACGATCGGCACCGAGGACGGGGCCAACGTCGAAATCCACGAACTCGTCGGCGACGCCAACATCTTCATCTTTGGAACCCGTTCCGAAGAAGTCGGAAGGATTGCCCGCGAACGCACGGATCACCCGAAGGATCATTATGATGCCGATCCGGAACTGCGCCTCGTCATCGACCGCCTCGTGAACGGCTATTTCGCCAACGTCGACGCTAACGAATTCCGGGAGATCCACGACCGTCTGCTCTATGAGGACCAGTATCTCGTCCTCCGGGACTTCGCGGCCTACCGCGAAGCGCACGAACGCGCCAATGAAGCCTTCAAGAATCAGGCCGGCTGGTATCGCCGGGCCGTCATCAACATCGCCAAGAGCGGCGTCTTCTCAAGCGACCGCTCGATCAAGGAATACGCAGAAAACATCTGGCACATCGAACCGCGGCCGTGACCCGGGCCATCAGGGGGATTCCGATCGTCGGAATCCCCTTTTCTTACGGAAATGTGTAGTCGTTTACCGCTTTTTTTTGATATAATCTTTATCGAGGTGATTTTCATGAAAAAACCCCTGCTTGCGCTCGTCCTGCTCATCGCCGGCTTTCTGCCGCTATCCTGTTCGAACGCGATACCGGACTATTCGGTCGACGAAGCGTTCGCGCTGATGAACGAAGCGATCACCACGTGGCTCGAAGCCGACAGTTTCGTGCTCGATTACCATGGCGTCTATGAAGCCACCAACTATGTCAACGACGAAACGATGACGGTCAAGATGAAACGGACGGGATCCGATGGACTTCTCGCCACTGTTTCGATGACAATCGAAGAAAACGATACGTCCTATCAGACCGTCAACCAATACGAGGCCGGCTATGTCTATACGATCCGCACCGAAAACGATACGGTCGAAAACATCAAGCAGGCCTATGCCCGCGTCGAATACGAAACTCTCTACCGTTCTTTTTTGAAAAGAACGTTTCAGGCCAGCGATGTCCGCAGCGTCCAGATCCTCGTCGATTCCGAACAATGCACGGTCACCTTCGAACTCGCGGCGAGCGTCATCGAACAGACGCTTTTCATCTCCAACGTCATGGAACGCGTGACCTTCGCCACGGTGGCGGTGACGTTTTCGCATCGCGGACCGACGCTGTTGTCGCTGTCGGTCGAATACAATGCCTACATCAATTCCACCCTCGGGACGGAAACGTACGAAGTCGTCTTTTCGAAGCTGAACCGCTACGTCGTGATCCCGACGCTGTCGGCCTCGGAAAAAGCCACCTATACGGAGCAGACGGACGATGGCGCATGATCGGCTGATCGATCTTTCCTGGCCGCTGTCGCCGATCACGCCGGTCTATCCCGGCGATCCGGTTTTCCAGGTCAAGGACCATGTCGTCGCCGCATCGGCGGCGGGATTCAACCTGAAGACCGTCCATACCGGCATGCACATTGGCACGCACGCCGACGCACCGCGCCATTATTATCGTGACGGCATCGGCGCCGCCGCCGTAGCTCTGGAAAGCATGGTCGGCCGGGCGGTTCTGCTCCGGGTCGAACCGCAAAACGGGATCGTGCGCACCGCCGACCTTGAGAAGGCCTGGAAAGGCCTCTGTGAAAAGCAGCCACGGATTCTTATCTCGACCGGGTTTTCTTCTCATTTCGGTCAACCCGACTATTTCACGGATCATCCTGGATTCGAACCCTCGCTTTCCGCCTTCCTGAAGGCACGGGGCGCCGTCCTCTTCGGCATCGACCTGCCTTCGGTGAAATATGGCACCGTGGACAATGCCGGCGCCCATGCCGACCTACTGGCGGCGGGAATCGTCATTGTCGAGAATCTTGCCCATCTTGAGAGCCTGCCACCGGCGTTTAGCTTCGCGGCGGCGATGCTACCGATCGAAGGGTGCGACGGGTCGCCTGTCCGCGCCTATGCGATCGTCACCACTCCGGACGGATTCTGAGGGCGATTTGTTGCGTTTCTGACATTACGGGTGTATAATGTGACTAGAAAAACAATGCATCGAATCAACTTCGGGGCGGGGTGTGATTCCCCACCGGCGGTATAGTCCGCAAGCTTCGGCACGACCGGGTGGAATTCCCGGACCGACAGTAAAGTCTGGATGGAAGAAGTTGGCGTCCGCTATTCCTGCGCACGTGAAAAATCGCCCCGAAACGGGCGATTTTATTTTTGGGAGGAATTCTTATGCTGGACTCGAAAACCATCATTACCATCATTGCAGTCGCGCTTGCACTCAGCCTTCTCTATTGGCTCGCACGAGTGCGGGAACGCTCGGGCGGAAAGAAGAAAGGTTTTGGCATCGGGCTGTTGACGATCGCCTTCGTCATCGCCGGCGTCACGCTCGGCCTGGCGACTCAGAATCCGCCGATCGCTGCCGGCACGATCGCGCTCGTCGACGCGCTGATTTTGCTCGTCTACGCCGTCATCGCGCTTTTTCTCGTCAAGTTTCACGTATCGGTCGCGCGCACCAAGGAACCGAGGACGCGCCGGATCGCCTTTCTTGGAATCGTCGTCGGACTGGCCAGCGCTTTGATGCTGCTCGGATTTCCGATCATCCCCAATTTCTATTTTCTGAAAGTCGAACTGTCCGGTCTGATCATCTTCATGACCTTGCTCTGGTTTGACTGGAAGACCGCTGCCCTGGTGTCGGTCGCGACGAACTTCATCAACGTCTTCATGCCGGGAACGCCGC
>CAZFHR010000094.1:0-5533 GCA_964519115.1 uncultured Candidatus Izemoplasmatales bacterium | reverse complement strand
TTGGCTCCTTGAACATATAGACGGTATTATAACACATCTGTCGGTTTTTGTGTATACAAAGCAGCATTTCCCATGCGTCGGTTCGGCGCCTCACGATTCGGCCGGAGTCGGCGTTTTCGCGCGCATCACGATGAAGGTCGCGACGGCCGACAGAAGACCGAGAATCGCGCCAAGGACGAACGGTGCGGAGGTGCCGACGTTGTCCCAGAGCAAGCCGGCGATAATCGATGCGAACAGATACCCGATGCCCTGGCAGGTTCCGTACAATCCCAGAACCGTACCGCGGACGGCCGGCGGGGCGTATTCTGACAGAAAGGCTTTTTCCGCCCCGTTCACCATCGCCGCGAACAGGCCATACACGATGAACAGGCCATAGAAGGCGCCGCGGGACGAAACAAGGGCGAAGCCGAGATAGACGAGCCCGAACAGAAGATAGGCGGGAACGACGAGCCGGCGCCGGCCGATCTTGTCTGATAGTTTGCCCAGCGGATACGCCAGCAACGTGCCGGCGATGTTATACAGCAGATAAAGCAAAAGGACGGATCCGGTCGCGAACCCGGCATCGCCGGCCTTCAGGATCAGGAAAGCGTCGGAAGGATAGCCGATCGCGAAGACGAAGACGATCACCAGATATCCGATGATCTTGCGGTCGAGCTTGATGCCTTTGAGTCGGAATTTCGCCTTGCCAAGGACATGATTCTTCTTCTCGATGACGAACCCCAAGGCGATAAGTCCAAGAACCGCAGGAATGATCGAAAGCAGAAAAATCGTCTTGAAAGCGCCGATGTCGGCGATCGAACCCGTGTCGGTCACGAGTACCCGGTACAGGAGGAAGGCGATGAGGATGCCAAGCCCGGCGCCGAACATGTCAAACGTCTTGTGCAGGCCGAAAGCCTTGCCGAGGTTTTGCCCGCCGGAGTCGGCGACGAGGGCGTCGCGCGGAGCGGTCCGGATGCCTTTTCCGATCCGGTCAACGAGTCTGGCGATCATTACGCCGATCCAGCTGAAGGAAAAAAAGAGCAGGATTTTATAGACGACGGCACTCGCATATCCGGCAAAAGCCAACCGTTTTTTGTTCTGATATTTGTCGCCGATGAAACCGGCATAGACTTTGAGGAGGGAGGCGACCGATTCGGCGACGCCTTCGATGACGCCGATGATCGAAATCGTCGCAAAGGTCGACAGATAGATCGTCACGAGCGGATAGACCATCTCCGTGGACAGATCGATGAACATCGAAACCAGACCGAGCAGGACGATGTTGCGAATCCCCTGTTTGATCGAATGGCTGTTATCCTGATTCATCGTATCCGCCGCCTTTTTGATTCCGCCTTCACTATTATACAACAAAATGATTTCCCCATTTGTGGAAAAAAAGAAAAAACGGTCGTTTCCAACCGTTCTGCTGGTTCATTTGGCGGCGTTTCGGAAGATTTCCAACCCTTTGGTCGTCAGCGGATGCTCGACCATCTGGAGAAACACCTTATAGGGAATCGTCGCTACGTCGGCGGCAGCAAGCGCCGCTTGCTCGACGTGGCGCGGATGCCGGATCGACGCTGCAATGATTTCCGTCTCGAGACCATAGTTGTCGAGGGCAACGCGGATATCTTCCAACAGCTTGTATCCCGCTTCGGGATCGCCGGTGGCATCATCGAGGCGGCCCATGAACGGCGAAATGTAGGTGGCACCGGCATTCGCCGCCATCATCGCCTGCGGCACGCTGAAGACGAGAGTGACATTCGTTTTAATGCCGAGTTTGGCCAAAACGGACGTCGCCTTGATCCCTTCCAGCGTCATCGGCACTTTAATGACGATGTTGGGATGCATGCGGGCGTAGACAAAAGCTTCTTCGACCATCTTTTCCGCCGGACCTTCCTGGACTTCGGCGCTGATCGGTCCATCGATCAGGGCGGTGATTTCCTTGACGACCGCTACGAGATCGCGGCCCTCCCGGGCAATCAGGGATGGATTGGTGGTGACCCCCGCGATGATCCCCCAGGTCGCGGCGATGCGGATTTCTTCAATGTTGGCGGTGTCGATGAACATTTTCATGGCTGAGTGTTCCTCCTTAAAGCCGTTGGTGTCTGGGTTTTTGTTTCCGCCAGATACGGAAAATAGCGGGCATCGGTTTCCAGCATGTGCCCGATCACGAAATCATCGATCAGAAAGGTGAGCATCAGGCTGGGTTTGAGCTTGCCGGCAGTGAATTCGTTGACGATCCGCCGAGCATTGCTTAGGATTGTTTCATGGATTTTGCGGTGTCCTTCGATTTCCGGATATCCGAGGTTACCTAGGATCGTTTCTTCCGTATGGAAATGGTCGGTGATGTCGGCGATGATCTTCAATACCAGTTCTTTGCGTGCCATCAGGTTTTCCCCGGACTGGATTGATTTCGCAAGCAAGGCGCTACCTTCGATCAAAGCGCGATGCTGGCGGTCGATCTTCTCGTTTCCGCTCGCCCATTCGTTCCGCCACCGGAAGTAGTTCGGAGCCGAAGTGATGATGTCTTCTTCGGAAAAGCCGGTCGCGACAACCTGATTGCGGCCGCCAGTCTTAGCGCGGTACATGGCATCGTCGACGCGGTTGTAAAAGGACCGGAAGGACTCGTTCCGTTCCATTTCGGTAACGCCGAAACTGGCCGTCACGGTGCCAACAATCGGTAATTTCTTGTTGGCCAGGCCGATGCGGAGCCTTTCCGCGATGACAAGGGCCTGATCGATATCGGTGTCGGGCATCAGGATGATGAATTCTTCGCCCCCCACGCGACAGATGACATCTGCTTTGCGGGCGTCTGACGACAGATGCTGGCTGACCCGCACGAGGACGTCGTCACCGACGGGATGGCCCCAGGTATCGTTGACTTTTTTAAAATGATCGATATCGGTGGAGATGAGCGCCAGATGGCGACTGCCACTATTGACCGCTGCCATCTCGACGGCGATGCGTTGGTAGAAATAGCGGCGGTTGGATAATCCGGTCAGCGCATCGGTCTCAGCTTCGTGTTGCAACCGTTCGATGTCCTCGATGCGATCGGTGACGTCATGCCCGGAGGCATAGATGTATCGGCCGTTTGATTTTGCGTTCCATTCCAGATGACAGTAGTGTCCGTTCTCGAGCCGATACCGGCTCACGAACTTCTCCAGCGGTTTGGCCGCCGTGATGGCGGCAAAAGCGGACTGGGTCGTTTCCTTGTCGTCGGAATGGAGGAATTCCAGATAACTGCGACCTGCCAAATGATGCTCGGTTTCTCCGAGCAGTTCCTCGAAAGATCGGTTGGCTTTCACGATGCGCCCTTTCCGGTCCGTTACGAACAACAAGTCCGTATTGACGTTGAGAAACCCTTCGACTTCCGCTTCCAGTTCATGTTCGACGGTGGTGTCGCGGAAGATGACCGCGAAATGATCTTCACCGACCGGAAAGCCCGACATCTGCACCCATTTGCCGATTCCTTCATGATAAAAATCGGAATGGATCGGCGTTTTCTTCCGAAAACCGTCGAAGAGCGGACCCAATTCCGTTTTCTTGACGATTTCAAACACAGGGTCGGTATCGATGGGATGGCCCTCGACGCTCTTCGCGTCCGTCAACTTGTTGAAATCGACGTATGCATCATTGACTTTGACGATCCTGGCATCTTCGGTAATCTGTAACATGGCAAAGGGTACCGTTGATTCCTCGAAAAAAGTGGCGAGTAGTTCGTTTTCCACAAAAACCACCTCCAGATAAGGATAGAGAAAGCGTGTTGATCTTAATGAAAATTATAACACATTCCGATCCGGATACCCAAGAGTGCATCTAAAAAAATACCGCCTAGCCGGTAAATAACAAAAAAAACTCCGACCGCAGTCTGTGGTCGGAGTTGCGGTTTTGTATCGTTTTTTGTTATGATTCGTTTTTGAGAAAGGCATAGAACGCGTCTTCTTTGGCCTTGTCGGCCGCCGATACGGTCCCGACCGGCGCAGCGAGGATGACGAATTCATCTTCGCCGTCCAGTCCAAACAAAGCGTTGGACGTCTTGAGATCAAAGGCGCCTACCGCACAGGTGCCGATGCCCGCCGATTCGCAGGCGACATACAGATTCTGGCAGACATGGCCGGCGTCGACGAGGATGATCCGGTGGGCGAAAGCGGAATACCGCCATTCGGAACGATAGGGCAGGACGCTCCAATAGAAGACGACGTTGGCCGTGGCCGCCCAGGCCTGTCCCGACAGCGAGGTTTCGATCCGTTCATCCAGCCGATTGACGGCACCAAGATACTCGATCTGGTGGGTCATCGGCAGATAATGATATGCGCCTGGCTCCAGGCCCTCGACGTGGCGGATGATCAGATACGTTTCAAATTCGTGGCGGGCGCCGCCGCACGGGACGGTCCGCAGCGTGGCGTAATTCTGCCCCCGGATGCTTTTGATTCCCTGCGTCGCCCAAAGCAGGTATGCCAAGGTCAGGAGGGTCATCGGCGCATCGGTGAACACGCGGTGGCTTTCCCGTTTGAACAGGATATCGAGGATGTCGCCGTTCAGCTTCAGGTCCCGATAGTTTTTCGGCAGATCGATTGCGGTCGTGGCCATGGGCGCCTTGACGAGCGGCGGCTGCGGAAGTTTCAGTTGCTGGTCACTGGGGTCGTGGTCGTCACCGTCATCTTCATACCGGATGAACCGACGTCCCGCGAGGATTCTCGCCTTTTCTTTCTCACTTGGCATAGGGTCTCCCTCGACCGCACATCGGCGGTCATTCCTGATTTGTTTGTGAGCCAATGGTAGCACGACAGGCCCAGAAATACAAGGCCTGCCCCGAACAAAGACGACGCTCTGGGTTCCTTGACACTTCATGAAAGGTATGGATCCGCGCTGGTTAGTCCAAATTTCCGGAATAAGCCGGAACCGATTGTAGTTTTTGGATGAAGGACTCATTGCTCTTCATCAGTTTTTCCAACGTTTCGTTCACGTTGGCCGCCGTGACGGTCACTACGGTGCCGACGAAAAGCTTTCTTTGAAATACCATGCGGTTTGAAAACTGCTTGATGGCATCCAAGACGGCGTCAATATCCGCTAGAAACAGCGGATACTGCATGGTGCGGATGCCTTCGCCCCATTTCCGAATGACATCGGCATAATCCGATAAAACCATGACGTCAGTGGTGCTTATTTTGATTGTTCCGTTGGCTTTGCGAAAGTTCATCAGCCGGGTCAGCGCGACCAAATATGACATAAAACCGCCGGCATATAGATGAATCGCCTGTTTTTCTGTCATTATGATCCCCCATAAGATAAATACTGAATTCATTCTATCATGGCTGGAATGAGCGCGCAATAGCGATGGCGTTTCTTGTTCTGTCGGAATTCTCGAAAGAAAACCCCATATATGCTAAGTATATCGGGTAGCCAAAGCGCATTCATCGTAAAGCAACGACACCGAAAGAATGAAAAAAGCCGAACACGAATGTTCGGCTGAAACTGCCTTGGTGCGCCATCACGGACTCGAACCGGGGACCCAATGATTAAGAGTCATTTGCTCTACCAACTGAGCTAATAG
>CAZFHR010000093.1:0-5651 GCA_964519115.1 uncultured Candidatus Izemoplasmatales bacterium | reverse complement strand
CATGTTGACGGCGGTCCGGATTTCTCCGTTGGCGGCCGTGGCGAGATAATCCCAGACATCCGGGACGATGACGAGATTTTTCTCATAACCGGAAAGATCGATTTTTGTGAGATAGGAATGGATTTCCGCCGTGCTCAGCCGTTCCAGGCGGAAAATCGAAACGCGGCTCCGGATCGCCGGGTTACAGGCGATGTAGGGATTCTCGGTCGTCAAGCCGAGCATGATCACCTTGCCGGTCTCGACGAATGGCAACAGATAATCCTGAATGTCACGGTTCATCCGATGGATTTCATCGATGATGAGCAATACGGTGCCATACAGTTTCGTCGTTTCGACGATTTCCCTCAGGGTCGCCTTCGAATCGGTGGAAGCATTGAATTTATAGTTATTAAGCGGAAAATGCTCGGCTACAAGCAACGCGATCGTCGTTTTCCCGGTTCCGGTTGGACCATAGAGAATCATCGAGATGACCTTGTCTTCGGATATCATTTTCTTCAACACCTTGACGACGCGGGTCTGGCCGACGACTTGGTCGAAAGAGCGCGGACGCAGGCGGCTTGCCAACGGTTCGTACATCGATTTCACCATCCTCAGGAGGATCATTTCACGTCCCCATTATATCATAATCTTGGCTTTTTCGGACGAAAAGCTATATAATAGAACCATAGAAGTCTGAAGGGGGCGACAAAATGATCCGAGATGAAATCATGCGCTTGAAAGCGGAAAAAAACGCCGTCATTTTGGCCCACTATTATCAAAATCAAGAAGTCCAGGAAGTCGCCGACTTCATCGGCGACAGCCTCGAACTATCCCGCATCGCCGCCAAAACCGAAGCCGACGTGATCGTTTTCTGCGGTGTCAACTTCATGGCGGAAACCGCCAAGATCCTTTCTCCGCAAAAAACGGTGCTTTTACCGGTCAAGGAAGCGAAATGTCCAATGGCGATGATGGTCGACGCGCCGGCGTTGCGTCAGTATAAGGAAGATCATCCCGACCGCGTCGTCATCTGTTATGTCAACAGCTATGCCGACGTCAAGGCGCTCGCCGACGTCTGCGTCACGAGCGCGAACGCTGAAAAAATCATCATGAACTATCGCGACCGGAAGATTCTCTATGTTCCCGACAAGAATCTCGGCCTTTTTCTGCGCGACAAATACCATCTCGACATCGAAGTCTGGCCGGGATTTTGCTGCATCCACAACAACCTGAAGGTCGCCCAGGTCCTCGAAATGCGGCAAAAGCATCCGGAAGCGCTCGTTTTGATTCATACAGAAGCGCCTCTCAGGGTGCTGAAGCAGGCTGATTTCATCGGTTCGACGAAACAAATCATCGATTTCGCCACCGCCTCGTCGGCGCCGGAATTCATCATCGGTACCGAGGAAGGGATTCTTTATCCTCTGAAAAAGCAAAATCCGGATAAAATCTTCCACCTCCTGACATCCGATCTTCGCTGTTTCGACATGAAACTTACCTCCATCCAAGATGTCTACCAGGCCCTGCAGAACGGGACCTATGAAATCACCGTACCCGAAGAAGTGCGTGTAGGCGCCCGCCGGGCCCTCGACAAGATGCTGGAGATGAGCTGACATGGACCATAAAACCGACGTTCTCATCATTGGATCCGGACTCGCCGGAATCGTGACCGCCCTCTTCACCGACCAAAATCTCAGCATCACCCTGATCGCCAAAGAAAGCCTGGTCAACTCCAATTCGATGCTTGCCCAAGGCGGCATCGCCGTCGAACTGAACGGCGACGCCGAAGGCCGGGCCAGTCATTTCAACGACACCCTGAAAGCCGGCGCTTATCTGAACGATGAAGCCGCCGTCCGGCAGTTGGTCGACAACGGCGGCGTCGCAATCCGCAAACTGATGGATCTGGGCGTCGAATTCGACCGTGATGCCGAAAACCGCATCCTGCTCACCAAGGAAGGCGGCCACAGTCGGCGGCGGATCGTTCATGCCGGCGGCGATGCCTCCGGTTACCACACGACGAAAACCCTGCTCGACCTGGTCCTCGAACGGCCCAATATCAGTATCATCGAACACGCGATGGCCCTCAATCTACTGGTCGACGAAAGCATTTGCCGCGGCGCGACCATCCTCCGCGGCGACGCCGACTATTTCGCCGTTTTCGCCAAGAAGACGATCCTTGCGACCGGCGGCATCGGTTCGGTCTATGGATCGACGACCAACGATCTGTCCGCAACCGGCGACGGTCTCGGTCTCGCCGCCCGCGCCGGCGTCGACATCAGGAACATGGAATTCGTCCAGTTCCATCCAACCGCATTCTTCAATGAAGATTCCAAGAGCCGGCAGCGGTTCCTGATCAGCGAAGCGGTCCGCGGCGAAGGTGCCCGGTTATTGAATGTCGAAAAGGTCCGTTTCATGCCTAAATACAATGCCGAACTGATGGAACTCGCCCCCCGCGACGTCGTCAGCCAGGCGATCTATCGGGAAATGTACGATACCTGGACCGACCATGTCTATCTCGATACCACCCACATGGATCCGAAATTCCTCGAAAAACGGTTTCCGACGATCTTTTCGACCCTGAAATCGCACGGCATCGTCATGGGTATCGACCTGATCCCGGTTTCACCGTGCGAACATTTCAGCTGTGGCGGTATCAAAACCGACCTTTCCGGCCGGACGAACATCCAAAGCCTCTATGCGGTCGGCGAATGCGCCTCGACCGGTGTCCATGGCGCAAACCGCCTGGCCTCGAACTCGCTGCTCGAATGCATGGTCTTCGGCATCGAGGCGGCAGAAGATGTCAATCGTACGATCGCGGCTGCCAACATTGTCGAAACACCCTACCCGGCACCGATCCCGTCCTACAATTACAACTATAAGCCGATCCGGAAGAAGATCGGCGACTACATGGATGAACACGTTGGCATCGTCCGTAACACGAACGGATTGACGCTGACGCTGGAAATGGTGAACACGATCATCCGCAACCTGCAAAAATACCCAAACCTGACCAAATATTACTATGAGACCCTGAATCTGGCAACGACCGCCCAGATCATCTCCGAACAGGCCCTGGCCAGGAAGGATAGCATCGGATGCCACCTGCGGATCAAAGGATGAAGAACAATTACCATACCCACATGTACCTTTGTCGTCACGCCTCCGGAAACGTCGAAGACTATGTCGTGAAGGCGATGGCGCTTGGATTCGACGCGATCGGCATGTCCGATCATGCTCCCTTTGAAGAACTGAAGGACCGGAGCGTCCGGATGCAACCGATGGAACTGGAAACCTATCTGCAGGAGTGCGAAGAAGCCGTCCGCAAATACGGATCGCGGATTCATGTACTGAAAGGAATCGAAATTGAGTTTTTTCCGCAGCATATGCCAATGTATGCAAAACTTCTGCATCGTCTTGACTATCTCGCCCTCGGACAACATTACGTAGACGATCCGGGCAATCGCAACGACCTGTGCTCTGCATACGCCCTCAATAAAGAAAGATTGCTCATGACGTATGCTGACACGGTCGCCGCCGCGATCGCCACCGGTCTCTTCAAGTTCGTGTGCCATCCCGACCTCATGCTTTACTCATGGGGATCGTTTGACGCCATCGCCACCCAAGCATCGAAGAAGATCATCGCCGCGGCCGTTCAATATGGAGTGGCTCTGGAAATCAATGCCAATGGTATCCGTAAAGGACTCAGATTTTTTCCGGAGGGTGAACGGTATCTGTACCCGCGAAAAGAATTTTGGCAACTCGTGAAGTCGATGGGAGCGAAGGTCATCGTCTCATCGGATGCCCACGCCCCCGATCAGTTATGGGATGAAGATGTCCGAAGGTGTTATGAATTTGCATCGGCCCTCGACCTGACAGTAGCAGAAGAACTGAGCATCTGAGAAGCATCGTCCGGTCTGGACGGTGCTTTTTTGATTTTTCGATTTCGTCTGTGACGGGTTTTTCGGGTCCTGGGAGGGGAATTATACCACCCATCGGAAAAAAACGCGAAATTTCGGCGATTTTGGGAGGTCGTTGCCGAAGAGCAGATGTTTCGAGCAAAAGTCGAAAAATATCATGCTCATCGTCTTGAAAAGAATATGTTTACGGCGGAAGAAGTAGTGCCAACGCTTGGGATTATCGTGTCATATTTAAAATTCGGCATCGATTGAAGTGGTTTTCCACTTCTTTTTAATATCTTCATTAACTGCCTATAATATATATTATGATAACTAACTACCCGCCGCCATCTTTGGCGATAAACAAAACTAATGTTAATAAGTGGGAAAACCGACAAAACGCTTTCGTCACCAAAATGGCGCCCCGATTCGCCATCGTTGTGAAAACCGTCCCAAAATGTTCCTGACCGATGACCATATTTTCATTTACGACTCCCCGCTTTTTGAATCAGATTTGAAACCCCATGATATAATAGGGTTGATGACTTCTCACGTACAAGGGAGATGACCTGCAACCATGGGAAAAGTGATGATGATTTTTACCGGTGGAACGATTGCCATGAAGATCGACGAGGGTAATCATACGGTCGTGCCAGCGCTCCACGCTTCGGAGATCATGGCCAATCTTTTCAGTTCCGATCTTTATCCCGATCTTGAAACCTTCGAATTTTCTGAAGTCCCCAGTCCTTCCATGACGCCGGCGATGATGCTGTCGCTTGCCAACTTCATCACCGGATTTCTGATCCGTGAGGATGTATCCGGCGTCGTCGTCGTTCATGGGACCGATACCCTGGAGGAGACGGCATTCTTCCTCGACATCATCGTCGACACGCAAAAGCCGATCATCGTGACCGGTTCGATGAAGTCTTCAAGCGAGCTGGGATTTGATGGCATCAACAATCTCGTCTCCTCGATTCTCGTCGCTAAGTCACCCAAGTCCGTCGGCAAGGGATGCCTCGTCGTCATGAACGATCAGATCAACGCCGCGAGCGAGGTCACGAAGACCAACACGCTTTCCCTGGAGACTTTCAAGTCGATCGACTATGGTCCGCTCGGTATCGTCGACAACAAGGAAGTCATTTTCTACCGAACCGTCAATTACGCCAAAAAGCACGTGAATGCGTCGACCTTCGTTGACAAGGTTCATCTGCTCAAGGTCTATGCGGGCATGGACTCCTCGCTTCTCAATCTCGTGGTCGATGAACTGCATTCCGAAGGCATCGTCCTCGAAGCTCTCGGTCGCGGAAACGTTCCGCCGCCGATGCTGGAAGGCATCAAGAAAGCGCTCAAGAAAAACATTCCGGTCGTCATCTGTTCGCGCTGTCCCTCCGGACGCGTCTTTGACACCTATGGCTATCTGGGCGGGGGCAAGAACCTCACCGATCTCGGGTGCATCCTCGCGCCGAACCTGAACGGCCAGAAAGCCCGCATCCTGCTCATGATCGCCCTTGCCTGCAACTGCAAAAAGGACCGCAAGTTCCTGAAGGATCTTTTTGAGCATTAATGAACAAGAGATGAAACATCATGACAACCGCTCGTTTCGGAGCGGTTTTTTCATGAAAAAAAATACTTGCGTTTGTGAATTGATATGATGTTGGTCGAGACAACCACAAGCCTTCGGCGGTGCTCAACATTTGATTTCTTTGCTTTGTTTTATCATTGTCTTCTTGGTTTGCTAGGTTTTTTTAATATAGGGAACGCGTGTGATAGCGTGAAGACGAA
>CAZFHR010000092.1:0-5692 GCA_964519115.1 uncultured Candidatus Izemoplasmatales bacterium | reverse complement strand
TGCTCGGTCTCATAGATGACGGATCCGCCATAGATCTTCGCAAAAAGGGATTTCGTTTCATTCCGGACATAAGCCATTTCGGTGACCAGAGGATAATATAAAAAGGCGTTTTTCTTCGTGCGATATCCGATCGCTTTTTTGGCGACAAGCCGGGATAAAAAAGTCTTGACGGTAGCGCTGCTCCATCGATTTGTTTCGGGGATGCTCGCCATGATTTCCCGAAAAGCCAACGGTGATTTGTTCAGCAAAATCCGTAATATGATTCCTTCCGAATTCGTGATTTCCGCGCTTTTTTCCATAGACACCCCCAAATATCGTCTACATTTGTAAACAGTATCTATGATACGCTATCTGGTTTCATTTGTCAATACTTGGTTCACTGTATGATTCAATGAAAACGGATCGTAATACGAGGCTTCGCACGATAAAAAAAACAGCTGCAAAATCACAACTGTTCTTGTGGTCATAGCGGCCGCACATCTTTTCAGTTCGTACTCAATAGAAAAACGTTTTTTGCACCAAAATCTTCAAAATTACTGGGTTTCATATACAAATAGGTGACAAAGGATGCATATGGACGCCATGCTTCCTATGATGACTCAGAGTGATTTGATGCTCGCGGTTGAGGACAATATTTTCCGTGTACTAAACGGACTTTTTGGTCATTTCCCGGATTCGTTCCGCATTCTTGAAATGCGTTTTGGCGATGCCATTCAAATAATCGAAGCCATGTTCGATGACGATGCGCTTGCCGATCAGGTCGACGGCCGGACCGGCGCCGAGCGGCAGGCGGATTTTGACGGTTTCGTTGAGTTCGTCCATCCTTTGAAGAAAAGCATGGCGCGCGAGGACGGAAGCGGCCGCAACCGCCAGATGTGCGGATTCGCCGCGCTGGAGAAACGTCACGTTGCGGTAACTGTCGACATCTTTGAGATAGTCGAAATAGAGATCGGCCGAACAGAATTCGTCGACGATCACCTTCTCGACGACACCATCGGCTTTCGCCAGACACTTCTTGATCGCATGGTTGTGGAGATAAGCCTTGATCTTGTTCATGTTGAATCCCTGGGCGATCAAATCGTTGTACTTCAACGGATCGGTGACGAGGACGACATGGGGGACGAGGCTTCCCAGTTCTTTGGCGACGGCGCGGATGAAGTCATCGGACAGTTTCTTCGAATCGCGGATCTTGAGGGCTTCCAGATGGGAAATCTTGGCGCGCGACACATACGCGGCGCACACGACGACCGGGCCGAAGAAATCGCCGGTACCGACTTCGTCCGAGCCGATGGCGGAAGTGAAATAAACATTGGAATGGACCGTTTCCGCAACCGGAACGATCGGTTTTGCGGCTTCGATTTCCGGTTTGAAACCGACGATTTCCGCCCACATCAGATACTCGTCGAGGGCATCGGAACCTTGCAATAATACCTTTCCGGTACGATATAAAGAAACGGTCAAATCGCCAGATTTGAACATTTTCACAATATCGGCATTGGTTGTCGGCACTTCGCAGTTCTGATAGTATTCGAGCAGTTCCGCAAGATGCGTTTCATCGATCTTGAACACGTGGTTCATATTCTCAACTCCACCGTTTATTTTACCATACTATGTGATAAAATAGTATATGAAGGCGGGTGAAAAAAATGTTCGCGGATCGAACTGTGCTTGAATTTACCAAAATCCTGACGATCCTGCGGCAGTACGCCGAGACCGATCGCGGAAAAAAAGAGATCCTCGGCCTCACCATCCATTCTGATCGCAGCGAAGTCGAAAGACTCCTTGCCGAGACCGACGAAGCCCGTCTGATGATCGAAAGATACGACACGACTCCGCTCGACGGCGTGCTCGACGTCGAAGACGCCGTCCACCGTTCCCGACTCGGATCGACGCTCGGCGCCGAAGAACTTCTGCGGATCGTTTCCGGCATCGATGCCGCCGCCACCGCCCAGCGCTACATCCGGAAAATCCGTCAGTTGGAAATCCCCGCGGTCATGCTGGGACCGCTCTATGACGCGCTCGTCGTCCTTACCGGACTCAAAAACGCCATCGAAACCTGCATCGATCAAAAAGGCATTCTCTACGACGATGCCTCCGAAGGTCTGGCGGCGGTGCGGATCAAGATCAATCAGAATCGCCGGAAGATCGACGAAAAGATGCAAAGTCTCCTGAAGAGCGAAGCGGTGAAACTGACCGATTCGATCATCACGATCCGCAACGGCCGGCTGGTTCTGCCGGTCAAGGCGGAATATAAGAACAGTTTCAAAGGCATCATCCACGACCAGTCGGCCTCGATGGGAACCGTCTTCATTGAACCGATGGGCTGCGTCGAACTCAACAACCTGACCAATGAACTGCAGTACCGGGAGGCCGAAGAGATCGAGCGGATCCTGGCCCGCCTTTCGGCCCTCGTCGGAAACGACGCCGACCGGCTCGAAGCCAACGATGCGATCATGACGCGCCTCGACGTTATCTTCGCGAAAGCCAAGTATGCCGTCGCGATCGGCGCCGCGAAACCGACGATCACTGATGCCACGATCAACCTCATCCGTGCCCGTCATCCGCTGATTCCGAAAGAAACCGTCGTCGCCAACACGATTCATTTCGACCCCTACCGTTCGATCATCATCACCGGTCCGAACACCGGCGGCAAGACGGTCGCGCTGAAAACGCTCGGCCTGCTGTCGCTGATGGTCCAGGCCGGGATCTTGATTCCGGCCGACGAACTGTCGAAGACGATCGTCTTTCAGAATATCTGCGCCGATATCGGCGACGAACAGTCGATCGAACAGTCGCTGTCGACGTTTTCTTCCCATATCACGAAAATCATCGCCATCGTCACCAACCTGACCGACGATTCGCTCGTATTGCTCGACGAACTCGGTGTCGGCACCGACCCGAAGGAAGGGGCGTCGCTCGCCATCGCGATCCTCGACCATCTGCGGACGAAGAAGGTCTATACGATGGTCACCACGCATTATCCCGAACTCAAACTCTATGCGATGCAAAACGAAGATACGGTGAACGCGTCAGTCGAATTCGACATCGAGACGCTGCGGCCGACCTATCGGCTTCAGATCGGAATTCCCGGCACTTCAAACGCCCTCGACATCGCCCGGCGGCTCGGCTTGCCGGAAACGATCGTCCGGCGCGCCGGCGATATTTCGTTATCGTTTGACACCGAGACGACGCACCTGATGAAGAAACTCGAACGCCAGAGTCTGGCGCTCGCCCAGGAAATCGACGAATACAAGCTCAAGAAACGGGAAGCCGAAGAACGCCTTGCCACGATCGAAAGCGAACTTACCAAGACCCAGCGCGAACGGATCGTGGCCCGTGAAGCTCTCGAACGGGAGAAGACATCCATCCTCGCCGAGACGAAGGCGGAAGCCGAACGGCTGATCGCCGAACTCGACCGGCTGAAGAAGACGGCCGATTTCCGGGAACATGAACTTGCCAAACTGAAATTCGACGTCCGCGAACTCGGCGGCCGGGACATCGCGATGCAGAAAGTCAATCAGGCGAAGATCGCTGTCGGCGACGTTGTCACCGTCATTCCCTATCAACGGACCGGCATCGTCATGAAACGGGCCGGTGGCAACCGCTATGAAATCCAGATGGGCGCCCTCTCCGGCGTCTTCGAGGAAAGCCAGATCGAATTTTCCGCCCACCCCACCATAGAAGAAAAAGTGGTCAACGTCCGGGTCGTCAGGTCCAGCGATGCCAAGATTGAACTCGATCTCCGGGGTGAACGTTTCGAAGATGCGATGACACGGCTCGACAAATTCATCGACGACTGCCTGATGTCCAACCTCGAATTCGCCTATATCATTCACGGATATGGCACCGGCGCGCTCCGCAAAGGCGTCCAGGAGTATGTCAAACGCAATCCGCAGATCAAGTCCTCGCGCCCTGGTGGCGCCGGCGAAGGCGGATCGGGTATCACCGTCGTGTATTTTAAATAGGATGGCAAGCCAATGATCAGTTATCGCGCCGCCGACCCGGCGGAAACGGCATCCCTTTTCGCTTCAAAACAGGTGCTCGTCGAATTCCATGCCAAATGGTGCGGTCTCTGCCGCAGCCTCACGCGGACTCTGAAGACGGTCGAACCGATCGTCGGCATCCCCGTCGTCCAGGTCGATATCGACGAAGCGATGGATCTGGCCCGCGCCTATGGCGTCCAGGGCGTTCCCCAACTGCTGTATCTTGAAAACGGCGTCGTCAGCGCCCGGATCGCCGGATCGCTCGACGAATCCGAATTCGCCGAATGGTTCGCGGCGGCTACCCGCCGCTAGCCCCGCGGGACGATCCCGCAAAGGATGGAAGAAACGATGAATGGAATCCTGCTTGTCGACAAAGAACGGGGCATGACGAGCCACGACGTGGTGCATCTGGTCCGCAAACGGTTCGCCGAGCAGCGCGTCGGTCATGCCGGCACCCTCGACCCGATCGCTTCCGGTCTTTTGGTCCTTTTTCTCGGAAGAGCGACCAAATTCGTCAAATATTTCATGGATCATGACAAGACCTACGAAGCCGAAATCACCGTTGGCATCGCCACCGACACCGACGATGCGACCGGCACGATCACGGCTTCACTCGCCTGCGATGGGCTCGACCCCGCCGTCATCGACGCCGCCCTTGGCCGTTTCGTCGGAGCGTCGCTCCAACAGCCGCCGGCCTATGCGGCCATCAAGGTCGCTGGGCATAAACTCTACGAATACGCGCGTAAAAACATGCCGATTCCGGACGTGGCGCCGCGGGGAATCGAAATATACCGGCTCGAGCGGACCTCCGCTCCCATCGCCACGGACGGCCAGTGCCGTTTTACCTTCCGGGCCGCCGTTTCGAAGGGAACCTATATCCGGTCGCTATGCCGCGACCTCGGTACCGATCTCGGTTATCCGGCGACGATGTCGGCGTTAAGGCGCGTTGCGTCCGGTGCCTTTTCGATTGAAGACGCCATGTCCCTGTCGGATCTCGAAACCGGCGAAATCCGCTTGCTCGATCCCCTCCTCGTATTACGCTTTCCCCGCGTCATCCTTGATGCCGGACAGGAATTTAAGGCGAAAAACGGCGCTTTCCTGCCACTGTCGGTTTTTCCCGGAACAGAAGATGCCATTGTCCTCGACCACGAGGGCAGGCCGCTTGCGGTCTACGAATACGACGCCGTAAAAAAAGTCATGAGATTGTCGGTGATGCTGTGATGGAAACCATCCAACTGAATGCTTCGTCCGTCTTCGACCCGACGGGCCTTGTCGTCGCGCTCGGCTTTTTCGATGGCCTGCACGCCGCCCATACCGTCCTGCTCGAACAGGCGATCCAAATTGCCACTACCACCGGGAGAACGGCGGCCGTATATACCTTCTCGACCCACATCCTCAGCTATCTCCGCCGCGAACCTTTCTGCCATCTTTCCAGTTTGGAAGACAAGCGCCTTTATGCCGAACAGGCGGGATTTCAGAAATTCATCGTCTTCGAAGTCGACGATGCCCTAGTCCAGCTCGAACCGGAAACGTTCATCGAACGCTTTCTGGTAGGCGCCGCCGGCGTCGTCATCGGCTTTGACTTCTCATTCGGCCGTTTTGGCCGCGGAAACGCCGATCTGCTGATCCGGGACGGCCGCCTGGTCGTGACCGTCGTCGCGGAAATCGCCTATCACGGGAAGAAAATCGGATCATCGCGCGTCCGTGAC
>CAZFHR010000091.1:4744-5771 GCA_964519115.1 uncultured Candidatus Izemoplasmatales bacterium | reverse complement strand
GCTTTTATGCATGCAGAGGCTGCCGACGCTGCCGTGCGAATACAATCGGGAAGCATCCTGCGGGCAATGACTCTGGAGCGCGGACATCATGTCAAGGACGCCAAACGGATGAACGGCGAGCGCTTCGCAGGCCTGCGTCCGGCGTTTCTTCGCCTGGGAGAAAAAGGTGAACACCGGTTCGCTGGAACGGCGGGTGAATTCTTCGAGCCCGGGTTTCGAAGCGGATTCGAATGGCGCATCCAACGACAGGGCGTTGGAAATGTTGCCGGCCTCACCGAGGCGGCGGACGACCCAGTCGCGACCGCAGGTCTCAAGGACGCTGGCGCCGTCCGGACCGGCGATGAGAAAGGAGTTGTCGTAGTAGAACGGCTTGTCAAAACCACAGTTTCCGCCCTGGCCATACGTAGCGAGCAGACCGGTGATGACCTGGATGGCTTCGGCGACGGAACCGGCGCGTTCGAGGGCGAGTCGGAGCAGATCCATGCCGGTCAGGCGTTCCGTCTTCTTGTCCTTCGATTTGGTGAAGACGGCTTCGTTGCCGATGACGACGCCGGCGTCGTTCATGCCCATTTCCGCACCCCACATCCAAGCCGGACGGACCAGCAGGACCGCCCGGCGTCGGGGCACGGTCTTCACCTCGATGTAGGTGCAGCGTTTCGTTCCGGCCGGCTCGACGCCGCTGGGATACCATTCGGTCAGATTGGGCTCGTTGGGGCTCCGGTCACTGTTCTTGCCAAACAGGAATCCGTCTTGCGTCTTGCGGTATAAGGTGTCGCACATGGATATCGCCTCCGGAGTTTTCATTCCAAATTTCAGTATATCATATCCGGCCCGGACGGGCGATGGGACCGGCGAATATTAATAAAAAAAAGCGCCGCACGGATGGCGGCGCCGATAAAGCGGATTTGCTTAGCGATTGCCCTGGAGGATCGCGATGATCGGAATCATCAGGAAGGCGAGCCAGGAATAGGCCCACCACCCGCCGAACCAGCCGAGCAGATAGAAGATGGTGGTGGCGATGAACGGC
>CAZFHR010000091.1:0-4734 GCA_964519115.1 uncultured Candidatus Izemoplasmatales bacterium | reverse complement strand
GTTTTCTCGACTGGCGCAAGGCGACGAGCCGGGATTTGCGGCCGGCTTTGCCGATGATGGCATAGACCGGGATGGCGAAGAACAACAGCCAGGCGACTCCCCACAGATTCGCGTAGAAACCGAGAGCGAGATAGCCGGCGATGGCACCGCCGATGATGAGGATCATGCCGACGCGGAACCATTTTTCCGCTCTTGACCAGCCTTTGGTGTCCATATGACGCCAATCGCGGATCGTGACTTCCAGACCGAATGCGGCGCCGACGAACAGCGGCAGCAGGAACGCCAGGGCGCCGTAGCCCCATTCGCCCAGGGCATAGCCGGCATACAGATAGCCGCCGACGGCGATCAGAAGCGATGCCGAGAAGGCGATATTCTGCCATTTGAGCGGTTTGTTGAGGGAACCGATCATCGGGATGATCAGGAATATGAGCCAGGCGGGATGCCAGGCACCGACTGTAGCGCCAAGAAGGAAGAAGGTGACAACGGCGATGAACGGCGACAGCGCCGTAAGGGTGCTGATGAAGGACTGCCGGCCATTGACGACGATCGCGGTAACCGGAATCAGGAGAAAGACGAGCCAGCCAGGATGCCAGAGTCCAAATGCCATGCCGAGGATGAAATAGGTGATCGTGGCAATGAACGGTGTCAAGGCGATGATCTTGTTGTCGCGGCCGTGGCGGCCGTGGCGGAAGCGAACGTCAACTTTACGCGGATAGGTATCGCCGAGTTCACGGACGATTTTTTCCGGATTGCCGAGAAAGGCGATGACTTCGGCATCATTCATTCCCTTGGCCAGACCATCCTCATACATCCGATCGTAGTCGGCGATGATGTCGTTGATCTCAGCCGCGCTGATTTCGTAATCGCCGAGCAGTTTTCTGATTTCGTCCAAATAGTTGCGTTTCATCATGCGTTCCCTCCCAGGATTTTGAGTACGCCACGCAGGAATTTTGACCACTCGGCGGCGTATTCGGTCATTTTCGCTTTACCAATTTCGGTGATGCGGTAATACTTGCGGGGAGCGCCGATGCCGGTCGCTTCCATGTAGGTGTCGAAATATCCCTGGACGGTAAGCCGTCGTAATATCGGATAGATCGTGTTCTCGTTGACGTCGATGTCCTTGGCGATCGTTTCGATCACGGCGAACCCGTAGAGATCCTGCCGGGCGATAACGGCAATCACGCACATCTCGATGATACCTTTCTTGAATTGCGAATTCACAAGACCGCCTCCTTTACTGTGCATTGCACACTAATAGGATAACACCTTACTGTGCAAAACACAATACCTATTTTTAATTTTTTTTAAATCTGCCAGATATCACCTTTCTTTCCTCTGGAAGAAGACTAGAAAACCTTTGTCTTGACCCGTATTTCTGGTTGCATCGTCAAGGTCGATATGGTACAATCAACCTGGGAAGTACCGTCAAGACCGACCTGCGGATCGGACCGACTGTGTTTCATGCGATACATCATCTTACTTGAAGGGGAGTGCAGAAAATGAAAACACGGCTTATGATTCTCGGCATATTCTTACTGGCTGGCTTTGCATTGACCGGCTGCAGCGGCGCCAGCAATCAGGATGTCCAGGCGTTTCTTGGCATCATGGAGGCCGACGAGTACGTCTTCGAACAACGCAATCAGGAAGCGATGGCGTATTACGAAGAAAACATGATCAACGTGAAGTACGACCTCGATGTCAAAGTCGAAGATTACTACATCGGCTATGTCAACAATACCGAACGCTGGGCGGAAGTCATCGTTCTGGCCAATGAGGCCCAGGCGACCGGATTTCAGACCGAACTGAACGCGGAAGCGGTCGAAGGCCGGTTGGTCCTTCGCGATGGCAGCATCGTGCTCATCACCTTTTCCGCCGCAACGATTTCGTTATTCAATACCGGCAAGAACTGAACCGTTTCCTTCTCCTCCGCAGCGGCCCAAAACATCATGACGGTTTTTCACGAAAACCGAGCCACCAGCGTCATCGGTGGCTTTTTTCATGGCTCGAGCCGAATTCGGTGAAATAAAAAACGACCGCATACATACAGTCGTTTTTCATCAACAGTTTTTATTCGGTGCGCAGGGCTTCCACCGGATCCTTCTTGGCGGCGATCCGTGACGGAATCAGGCCGGACGTCAGCGTGAGGGCGATGCTGATGAGGATCAGCGTGATCATCGCGGTGCCGGCGAAATTGGCGATGTCGCTCATCTCCGCGAGCAGCCGGCCGAGGATGGCGTTGATCGGGAACGTCAAAATCCAGGCGATGCCGACGCCCATGGCACCGGCCGTGAGGCCGATGAGGAAGGTTTCGGCGTTGAAGACGCGCGAGATGTCCTTCTTGCGGGCTCCGAGGGCGCGGAGAATGCCGATTTCCTTGGTACGTTCGAGCACCGAGATGTAGGTGATGATGCCGATCATGATCGAGGAAACGACGAGGCTGATCGCCGAAAAGGCGACGAGGACGTAGGTGATCGTATCGACGAACGTGCCGACGGTATCGGTGATGGTTTCGGCAAGATCGGTGTAGATGATCTGATCGGCTTCGACCAGTTCATCGTTATAGGCGTCCAGGTAAACCTTGATGGTGGTCTTGGCGTCGAAGTCGACCGGGTAGATCTGGATCGACACCGGCGTCGTGTCCGCGCCCAGAATTTGCATCATCGCTTTTTTGGTTTCCGCAGAAAGCGGGATGCCGGTGATGACGTTGGTTTCGCGGCCCGCCTGTGCCAGGGCGATGGCGGACGTCGCCGCGTTGGCGAGAACGAGGTCGGTCAGGCCCTTGCGGTAGAGGATGCCATCACCGAGGACGGTCGAATTGGCATCCGGTTTGGCGCGGGCGATCCCCGTGATCGCCAGCGTGATGGTATCCGGGTCATCATACAGGGCGTGGTGATCAGGTGATGGGAAGAACAGGGTCGTAAGATCTAAATAGAGATAGTAATCGTCGTTGAAAACGAGACGGAATTCCTTCCCGACGATGTCCGTGAACGTCACCGTCTCCGTCGCGGCGTCAAACCCAATCGCCGTCAACAGTTCCAGATCGATGTTATTGTAGGTGTCGACGACGAGCAGAAGTTCGTTGTCGGTCGTTGGGAATACGCCGGAAAGCAGATCGTAATTGTCGTTGATGAAGACGTCGTTGCCTGGGATTTCCGACCAGCCGACGTCATTGGTGTCGACGGCGAGGACATCGTCGTCGGCCTCCGCGGTCGTGAACAGGTTCATCGCGACGGCGCGACCATAGGAAATCTCGTTATAGAGAGTGGCGTCCAGACCATCAAGATAGTCGAGATAAGTCTGGTCGATGTTGTTTTTATGGAACACCGTGCTGTTGGTCGAATCAATGGCGTAGAGGAGCGATTCGGTCGGGAATTCGCCTTCGGCGTCGTTGTTGAAACCACCCATCATCTGCCGCCCGGTCCGCATCAGGAAGGCGGTCGGACGGATCGAGAGCGGAAAGTCGGAAAGCGTCCCGGTTTCCAGTTCGGCGATCTGCTGGTTGAGACCGTTGGAGAGCGACAGGACGAGACCGACGCCGATGATGCCGATCGATCCGGCGAACGCAGTGAGGAGGGCCCGTCCCAGTTTCGTCTTGAGGTTGTTGAAGGAAAGATTGAGCGCCTGCTTGAAACTCATCGCCGTCTTCTTGAGCGAGAACGTCTCGCCCGGAGTCGTCAAACCCAGATCGTCGTAGGGATCAGAATCATCGACGATCTTCCCGTCGCGCATATGGATGATCCGGGAAGCGTATCTCTTGGCGATTTCGGTATTGTGAGTGACGAGGATGACCAGTTTTTCCTTCGCGATCTCCTGAATCAGGTCCATGATCTGAAGACTCGTCGTGGTATCGAGGGCACCGGTCGGTTCGTCAGCCATGATGATGTCGGGATTATTAGCCAAAGCCCGGGCGATTGCGACGCGCTGCATCTGTCCCCCGGAAAGCTGATTCGGAAGCTTATGTACATGCTCCGAAAGGCCGACGCGGTCGAGGACTTCGAGCGCGCGGCGTTTGCGCTGCTTGCCCGGGAGTCCCGACAAAGTCATCCCCATTTCCACGTTGTCGAGGACGGAGATGTGACTGATCAGGTTGTAGTTCTGAAAGACAAAGCCGATGCTACCGTTGCGGTAGCTGTCCCATTCGGCGTCCTTGAATTCCTTCGTTGATTTGCCGTTGATGATGATGTCGCCGGTATCGTAGCGGTCAAGACCGCCGATGATGTTCAAAGTCGTCGTCTTGCCGGAACCCGAAGGGCCGACGATGGCGACGAATTCATTCTTGCGGAATGAGACGGATATGCCGTCTAAAGCGTGTTGTTCGAAATCTCCGACCTTATATGTTTTCCGGATATCAATCAGTTTTAACATGGTATATCACCCTTATGTCTATGACAATTAAGTATATCAAACATTCAATGAATATCTTGTGATGTTGCATTATTTCCTGTCAACGCCAAGTAATTTACTTGCTAATCGGCTGAAACAGGCGTCAGTTTGACAAAAGGGTCGCGTTCACCGAAACCAGGCGCGTGCCGGCGAAGGCGCAGTCATAATGATAGGCCCGTGCTTCCTTGATCAGGGTCGGCAGGAAATGCGGGATATTGTAGGCCACGCCGAGATTGCGGGAATCCATGATCCAGCCGATCTTTTTCCATTCGAGGATGCCTTCGGGCCGGCTTGTCGGCGTTGGATAGACGAAATGGTCGGGGAGGATGGCAAAAAAAAGATACAATCCCT
>CAZFHR010000090.1:0-5773 GCA_964519115.1 uncultured Candidatus Izemoplasmatales bacterium | reverse complement strand
TTGAACTTGTTGTTGAATTCATAGCGGTGACGGTGACGTTCGCGGATGCGCTCGCACGCATACGCCATGCACGCCAGCGAATTCTTATGGATGTCGCAGTTGTAGAGACCAAGCCGCATTGTCCCGCCCAGCTGGATCCCGACATATTGCTCGGGGAGGTAATCGATGACGTTATAGATCGTCTCGGGGTCGAATTCGGTCGAATTGGCTTCGGGCAGTCCGCAGACGTTGCGGGCGAATTCGATGATCGACAGTTGCATGCCCAGACACAGCCCGAGCAGTGGAATGCCATTCGTGCGGGCGTATTTGATTGCCGCGATCTTGCCGTCGATGCCGCGGCTGCCGAATCCGCCGGGGATGAGAATGCCTTTACATCCCGCCAGCATCTGCGCCACGTTGTCATCCGTCACTTCCGCGGAGTTGACCCAGCGGATGACGACTTTGACGTTATGGAAATATCCAGCATGCCGGAGCGCTTCGGACACGGACAGATAGGCGTCGTGCAGGGCGACGTATTTGCCGACGAGGGCGATTTCGACTTCGGATTTCAGATTGCGGACGGTCTGGACAAGTTTCACCCAGCCGGAGATGTCGCACGGCGCCGTCTGCAGGCCGAAATGTTCGCAGACGAAATCGTCCAGATGCTGCTCGTGGAACTTGATGGCGACTTCATAGAGGATTTTGACATCGATGCACTGGATGACCGCTTCTTTCTTGACGTCGCAGAACAAGGCGATCTTTTCCCGCATCGAATTGGTGATTTCATGGCCGGTCCGCAGAATGATGACGTCGGGCGTGATGCCCAGGGAACGCAATTCCTTGACGCTGTGCTGGGTCGGCTTGGTTTTCAGTTCACCGCTCGTTTCCAGATACGGAACAAGCGTGGTATGAATATAGAGGGTATTGTTGTAACCATAATCGCGCCGCGCCTGGCGAATTGCTTCAAGAAACGGCAGGGATTCGATGTCGCCGACCGTGCCGCCGATTTCGGTGATGATGACGTCGGCGTCGGATTCGGCAGCTGCGGCTTCAAGCCGGGATTTAATTTCATTCGTGATGTGGGGAATAACCTGGACGGTCCCGCCCAGAAAGTCGCCCCGTCGTTCTTTTTCGATCACGGCCGAATAGATTTTTCCCGTCGTGATCGAACTGTTGACAGACAAATTTTCATCAATGAAACGTTCATAATGACCGAGATCAAGGTCGGTTTCGGCTCCGTCGTCGGTGACGAAAACCTCGCCGTGCTGGAGCGGCGACATCGTGCCCGGATCGACGTTGAGATACGGATCGAATTTCTGCATGAAGACCTTGAGGCCGCGGTTCTTCAGCAAACGGCCGATCGAGGCCGCGGCGATGCCTTTACCCAGACTGGAAACGACCCCGCCGGTGACGAAAATGAATTTGGTTTGTTTCATGCTGGCCTCACCTCTCATCGGAAAAAGGAAATACAAAAGGGTTCCCCGTTTGGAGAACCCTGATTTCTAGCGAGCTCTTTAAAATTATAACAAATTCGTCCGGCAAAGGCAACGCCTTTCGAAGCTTTTATTCTTCGTCGTACATGTCTTCATAATCGTCCATGTATTCATTGTATTTATCATCGTCGAACTCTTCTGCCTCAACGACGACTTCATCTTCGATCGGGGCGAATTCATCTTTTTCGAAGTCTTCGTCTTCTTCAAAGTCCGCTTCGACTTCGATGCCTTCTTCCTCTTCTTCTTCCTCTTCCTCTTCTTCTTCCTCGGCCTCGAATTCCGCTTCCTCTTCTTCGGATTCGTCTTCGTATTCGGGGAATTCCTGATAGTAGGCGCCGTCTTTGTCCCACATGTCGATCGACTGGCGGTATTTCAGATCCCAGAGATCGTCACCCATATAGATGAACTTCGCTGAAACGATGAAATCGGAATAGAATTGGCTGATGATGTCCGCTTTTTCTTCATCGGTCATCTCTTTGGCGTCGCTCATGGCTTTGAACAATTCCAAAAAGGTCATCGGGGTCTTGTTGTCCGACAAAATCCGTTCGGCCGTTTCCATCAAGGATAATTGTTTGATATCGGTCATGTTTTCTCCGTTTCCTCCGTTTTCATTTCCATTCGATCAGCATCCGGTGCCGGCTGATTTTTCGGCCGTCGGCTTCCAGGTCGTAAACGACTTCGAGCCGTGCTTTGGTTCGTTGGATGCGGGTGGTGTGGATATTCAGGTGAAAGGTCGTTCCCAGCGTCGTGAGGACGCCGGAAGTCCGTGTCAACGACCGGAACAGGAAATCCATGTCCGTCGTGCCGGTCCTGCGGATACGCACCGCCGTCTGATCGAAATCGACGACATATTCGCCGCTTTGACCGTCGGGGAATGCAAGTCGTCCCTCATCCATCCGGCCTTCGGCGCGGAAGGAGGCGGTTCTTTGCCCGTCGACATCCATCGAAAATGCGATTTTCACTAAATCCATGACGCCACCTGTTTAACGCTTACTTATTATATATTATATCGTTTGTAAAAACAAGTGCAATTTTTCAAATATTTCGGGGAGATTTTTCCGCGGTTTCAAGGCCATCTTTGTAGGCTTTCACGAGGTCATCCGCATCTTTCAGGAGTGCTTCGACGGTCTCCCAATTGCCGACGTTGGCACCACACGCCATCGGATGTCCGCCGCCTTGGTACTGATTGGCGAGAAGATTGATGGCCGGTCCTTTCGAACGGATCCGCGCCCGGACGATGCCGCCTTCGTACTCGGCGAACAGGATCCAGACCGGGCAATCCGCAAGGCACGACAGTTCGTTGACGAGCGAGGTCGCTTCTTCAAGCGACGTTTCGTACTTGGCGATGATCTCCGGTTTCATTTTGATGTAGGCGACGCCATGCGGCGTTTTTTCGAAGTTCTGCAGAACATAGCCCTGCAGTTTCATTTCGTTTTCGGTCTTGATGTCGAGCGTCGTCAGGATGTCGGCGAAATCCAGGCCGAAATCAAGGAGCGAAGCGACCGCTTTGAACGTATCGGATGTCACCGAACGGTATTTGAACCGGCCGGTATCGGTAACGATCCCGGTATAAAGAGCGCGGGCCGCCGGCATATTGAGTTTCAGGACATTGGCATATTCCTGGTAGAACTCCAAGATGATCTGGGATGTTGCCGGACGGGTCACATCGACATATTGATAGTCGCCATAGGCATCGACGGGCAGATGATGATCGATTTTGATGACAAAAGCCCCTTTGCCATAACGCTGATCGGCGACGCGGTCATGGGTCGCGGTATCGACGACGATCGAAAGGGCGCCCTGGTATGTTTCGTCCGAAATCGTGTCGACATCGCCGATGAATTTGACGTAATCCGCCGTTTCGCCGACGATGTAAATCTTTTTTTCCGGAAAAGACTCCTGCAGGATGTACTTGAGTCCGAACCCGGCGCCATAGGTGTCGCCATCGGGACGCATGTGCATATGGATGATGATTTTGTCGTATTCGACGATTTTATCAAAGATCGTTTGCTTGTCCATGATTAACCTCCACTAGTTGATCGAGTTCCGCAAGAATCTTATCCGTATCTTCCCAGGTGTCGACCGTGCACCCACACGCCTGCAGATGCCCGCCGCCACCGAATTTTTTCGCTACCGCCAAGATGGCGATCCGTCGGGACCGTAATTCACAGAGGATTTTGTTGTTGCTCAGGTCGATCGTGAAATTGGCCCAAACGGGAATTTCTTCGATTCCGGCCATCTGGTTCACCAGACCACGCGACACCGTGTGGGAGTCGACGTTGAACTTTTTCAGAAAATCGGCATCGTTGCGCCGATAGGCGACATGGCATCTGGTCAGTGAGATGCTGTTGGAAAAATAGGATTTCAACTGTTTCATCGCCAAGGATTCCGAATACATCCGGTCATAGAGCGACTGGACGTCAATGCCCGTCTCCAGGAGGCTGGCGGCGGATCGGAACGTCTCGGGACGGATGCTGCGGTAGAGAAAGCGTCCGGTGTCGGCGACAATTCCCATATAGAGGGCTTCGGCGGCCTTGATCGGGATTTCCCATCCTGAACTGAGCAAGAAGTCCACGATGATTTCGGAGGTCGACGAGGCTTCCGGAAAAATAATCGCCAAATCGTTCCGGACTTCGCAATCGTTGTGGTGATGATCGATCATGACAATGTTCTTCGCCATGTCATATCGGTTTCCCTCCAGCATTTGCCGGGAAACCGTATCGACGATGATGACGAGCGCCGTGCGGTAATCTTCGTCGGTTACCTGATCTAGCGGTTGAAACGTATTTAGAAGATTGGTATCGCCGACCGCATAGATGCTTTTGTCGGGGAATCGTGACTTGAGGACGTGATAAAGACCGAATTGGGCGCCATAAGCGTCCAAATCCGGGTTTTGATGACGCAGGATGATGATTTTTTCATTACTTTCGATAAGGCGGATGAATGATTCGAACATGGGTACCTCGTTTGGAAGATTGAGAATATTCCATTATATCACATCTGGGTGATTTTGCAAACAAAGTACCCCGTGATTTTTGAAACCCGTCCTCCTGCTTTTCCGCCACGTTCATCTTGGCTATTTGGCGGATGTGTGATATACTGGTTTTATCCCAAAAAAAGGCGTGATCATCATGAATTTCCCCTTCAAAAAGATTCTCATCGCTTCCATGACGCTTTTCCTGCTTTTTGTCGCCGTCGGCTGTGACTTGTCATCTACCACCGCACCAGCAACAACGGTGACGACCACCCAGGCGACATCCTTAACGACTTCGGCCACAACCGCGACGACGACGGTGACAACGACCGTCACGACAACGGCCGAAACGACGATGCCGACGACCAGCATCTACAACGTCGGGCTTGTGCTTTCCGGCGACTACAAGACCGTCTATGAAGTCGGCGAATCCTTCGATTCCGCCGGACTGATCGTGACGCTTGTCAAATCCGACGCATCCGAAACCGTCGTCACCGGCTACGCGATTTATGATTTCACGACCGTTGCGGCCGGCATCCGTTTCGTCCGGATCCGTTATCAAGGCGTCGAAGCCAGTTATGCCATTCTGGTCCAGAATCCAATCCCGGCTTTCGACATCGCCCTTGAACTCGTCCTGCCCACCCGGCTGATTTATGATCTCGGCGATCCGGCTGATTGGACCGGACTGATCGTGTCCGTCGTTCAATCCGACGGCGAACGCATCGTCGTCCCGGAATCTACTTACAGCGTATCCGGTTTCGATTCCGATACCCCTGGTGTCAAGACCATTACCGTGACTTATGACGACATGCCCGCTTCTTTCCCGATTTACATTGCCGAACCGGCGGCCGTCGGCGGACTTGAGATGATCTTTGTAGCCCCGACCAAAACGGCCTATTCGATCGGCGAAACGCTCGCCCTTGCCGGCATGCAGGTATCGATCGTCGTCACCGGCCAGACGCCGATTGTTCTGACATCTACCCAATACTCGGTATCCAGCCCCGATATGGCGACCGCCGGAACGAAAGTTGTCTATGTGTCAACCCTCGGCATGCAGGCATCCTTTTCCATCACCGTCACCGATCCTTCCACACCGATTGATCTGATGGCTTATTATGACGCCGCGGAAGGCTTGACCGGCAGCGCTTTGCTCCAGGCGCTCCGGGACATCGTCACTGCCGGCTTCGTCGGCGTGGCCTACACGAGCGTCAGCTACATTCTCGATGAAACCGATGCGGATACCGCCCATGCCGGCTATCTGATTGAATTCTATACTGGCACTTCCACCAACGCCTTCTCCATATCCACTACCCGACCTGCGTCGCAG
>CAZFHR010000089.1:0-5883 GCA_964519115.1 uncultured Candidatus Izemoplasmatales bacterium | reverse complement strand
TGAGGCCGATGTTGCCAGAACCCACCATCAGGATGCGATGGCCAGGGATGACGCCATAGACGTTCATCAGCGTCTGAACCGCGCCGGCACCATAAATGCCGGGCAGGTCGTTGTTTTCGAAGGCGAGGATCTTTTCTGAGGCGCCGGCGGCGACGATCACCGCTCCCGCCTGAATCTTCTGATATCTATTCGCGCGCACGATCGAAACGACCCGGTCGGGATATAGTCCGGCGACGGTCGTATCGGTCATGATTTCGATCTTGTCTTTCCGTATTTCCGCTTCGGCGATCAGCCGTTTGGCGATGTCAAAGCCGCGGGTTTTTGCATATTGTTTCTCAGAACCGAAAAACTTGTGGGTCTGTTTGACGAGTTGTCCCCCGACGAGCGGGGAACGGTCGATGACGAGGACCTGGGCTCCGGCTTCCGCCGCGGCGATCGCACCGGCTAGACCGGCTGGTCCGGCGCCGATGATGACGAGTTCTTTTTCGATCATCGCACGGTCCCCTTTCCGGTCTGGGTGAGGACCACCATGCCGGATTTCAGCGGCGTGACGCAAGTTTTAACGTTGGCGATGCCGTCGACTTCCATATGACAGGAGGAACAGTTGCCGATCGCGCAGTAAAAGCCACGCGGCCGGTGCCGTTTGATGCTTTCTGACAGTTTCATGACGCCGGCGGCGTGCAACGCGGCGCCGATCGTATCGCCATCGCAGCCGATGACGGGACGGCCGTTGAAATAGAACGTGATTGCTTTTTTGGGTGCGAAATCCAGGATCGGATGTTGTTTGATGCGCATCATGTATTCACCACTTTCGCCAGATACTATCATAACATAAAACGCTTTCATTGTGAACCAAAAAAAGCGCGTTGAAATGAAAACCGATGAAAACGAAAACCGCCGTCCCAACAGGGGCGGCGGTCTTGAGAAGGCGATATCATCAAGGCTTGAGGATCGAGGCGAATTGCATGACGCCATTCTTGAATTTGGGTTTATTCTGGCCTTCGATGAGCGGCAATACATACGCGAGAAACTCCGGTTTGATGAAGTTGCCGTCTTCGTTGATCATTTCGCGCGGAACCGTCTTCTCGACGGCAGCGACGTCTTTCAGCGAGTGGGTGAAGTACTGGATCCGATATTTGTCGCCGGGCAACCGGCGCATGCAGACCATGACTGACGTTTTCCCGGCCAGGGCGTAGCGGACACCGTGACGGCCGACGTTGATGGCTTCCTTGACGTCCGAACCGCTTTGCAGGTGAGCGGCGCTCCGCTGCAACAAAGAGAGTTCGCAGGGACGGGTCGAATATCCGAGTTCGTCGGAAACAATCGAGGCGAGCTTATGGCAGACGCCACCGAGCTGCGTATGGCCAAATGCGTCCTTCGTTCCGGACGAAGCGGCAATGAAGTTGCCAAATACGTCGTGGATGCCTTCGGACACGGCGACGAGGCAGTGATCCTTCTTCTGCATCACGCGGCGGATGTCTTCCTTGAACTGTTCGGTGGAAAAGGGAATTTCCGGCAGATAGATGAGATCGGGCCCAAACTTGGTCGCCGTCGCGACATAGGAAGCCGCGGTCAGCCAGCCGGTATGCCGGCCCATGATTTCGGCGATCGTCACTTTTCCTTTCGGATAAGCGGACGAGTCGCAGGCGATCTCCATGCAGGCATTGGCGATGTATTTGGCGGCGCTGCCATATCCCGGGCAATGATCGGTGACCGGCAGATCGTTATCAATCGTCTTCGGAATGCCGATGACGCGGCAGGGGTAACCGATGTGTTTGAGGTATTCGTCGATTTCGAAACAGGTTTCCATCGAATCATTTCCGCCGTTATATAGGAAATAGCGGATGTCGTATTTTTTCAGGATTTCGAGGATCTTGACGTATTCGCTGTCATTTTCTTCCCACTGTTTCATCTTATAACGGACGGTGCCGAAGGCGGCCCCGGGGGTATTGACGAGCAATTCGATCTGTTCGGGATCAAGTTCGGATACTTTGACCACCTGATCGTGGAGGACGCCGTGAATGCCGTGCTTCATGCAATAGACTTCTCCGATGATATCCTTGTTTTTTAACGCTTCGCGGATGACGCCGTACGCTGAAGCGTTGATGACGCTCGTCGGGCCTCCGGATTGTCCGTAAAGCAGATTGCCTTTCAGTTTCTCCATGGTTGTAAAAATCCTCCGTTCCTTTGATGATATCACAAATGGTCACAAAATTGAAGAGAATGTGGCTTTTTTTTCGCTGTTAAAAACCTGTTGATCGATAAAAAATGATATCGATTTCAATCAAAAAACCGAAACCTGCCGCCGACGGTTGTGGTAAACTATTCTTGAGTGCGGTCGATATGCCGTGCCAAGCAGGTGGTTACCATGATCGTCGTCAAAGACTTGCACAAGAATTTTGTCAAATATGAGCGCCGTCCCGGTTTGATCGGCACGATCCGCTCGTTTTTCAACGCCAAGAAGATCATCACGAAAGCGGTCGATGGTGTCTCCTTCACGATCGATGACGGTGAAATCGTCGGCTACATCGGTCCCAATGGTGCCGGCAAGTCCACGACGATCAAAATGTTATCAGGCATTCTTACGCCGACTTCCGGCGAACTCTCAGTGAACGGCGTCGTTCCTTATAAGGAACGGATCCGGAACGCCTACAATATTGGCGTCGTGTTCGGTCAGCGAACACAATTGTGGTGGGATTTACCGCTCAACGAAAGCTTTACCATCCTCAAGGAAATCTACGGCGTCTCGGATGCCGATTATCAGACGCGGATGGCTTTTTTCGACGAAGTCCTCGACATCCGCTCCTTCATCAAGTCGCCGGTCCGGACGCTTTCACTCGGTCAGCGGATGCGGGCCGACATTGCCGCGGCGCTGCTCCACAATCCGAAGGTCCTGTTTCTCGATGAACCGACGATCGGCCTCGACGTCGTCGCAAAACAGAAAATGCGCGAAGCCATCAAGTACATGAACAAGACATTCAATACGACCGTGATTCTGACGACGCACGACCTCGACGACATCGAGGAACTGTGCGACCGGATTATCATGATCGACAACGGCAAGATCATGTATGAAGGTTCCCTGGACGAAATCAAGGATATCTATGGATATATGAAGACCGTCAAGTTTGAAATCGCGCATGAGGTCGAACTTCCCGACCTCACCCCTCTAGGACTGGCACCGGCGGATCTTTCTGCAACGATTGATTTCCGGACGTTGGTGATCGTTTATAACAAGCATCGGATCGCTGTTTCCGAAATCACCGATTTCGTTCTCAAGCGCTACAAAGTCGTCGACATGACGGTGTCGGAACCGGCGATCGAGACACTCGTCGCCAATATCTATGAAAAAGGGCTGAAGATCTCATGAAGGCTTTAAGCTCCGTCCTCCGCAAATACATCCCATTCACGCGTGGCGTGATGCAGGAATCGCTCACGTATCGCTTCCGTTTCATCTTCTGGCTCCTGTTCGAAGTGTTCTATCTCATCATCGCCTATTTTCTCTGGCAGGGTGTGTTCACCGCCCATGCCGCAACCCAGGGAATCGCGATATCTGACGTCTCGATCGGCGGATTCAGTTTCGGGATGATGGTGCTCTACGTCTTCTTCGAACGCATCGTCGCTGGCCTGACGAACCTCTCTGCTGCTACTTTCATCGACGATGACATCCGCGATGGCAACATCGCCATGCGGCTGATCAAGCCGCTCGACTATCGCGGTCAGTTGTTTTTCCAGAGTTTTGGATTCGCGGTCGTCAACTGCGTCATCTTTGCTTTGCCGCTCACGATCGGTCTCGTCGTCTTCGGTTCGGCGAGCGGACTGCCGTTTTCGCTTGATCTGGGTTCGGCAGTGATGGCGTTCTTGGCGATCGTCTTCGCCGGCATCATCAACTTCCTGATTTCCTTTGGCTTCGGGATGATCATCTTCTTGACTCTCAACTCGTTTGGCATGTGGCAGCTCAAGGAAGCCGTCGAGCGCGTACTTTCCGGCGGGCTGATCCCGATTTCACTCTTTCCGCTCTGGCTTCGCGTCACGTCCAGCTTCTTGCCCTTCGCACAGATGCGCTATGTTCCGGTCACATTTCTGCTTGGTACTTATAACGGAGATCTGGCGGGCGGCCTGACGGCGCTCGCCATCCAGGTCTTTTGGGTTGCACTTCTGTATCTGCTCACGACACTCGCATGGCGCCGCGCCACCAGACGCATCGTCGTCCAGGGAGGTTGACGATGGGAAGACGGATCCGTCTGTATTTTCACTTCGTCGGCCAGCATTTTAAGATGATGCTGCAATATCGCGCCGACTTCATCATCGGCATTCTCTCCTTTGTTTTCATCCAGGCCGCTGGTATTCTCTTCCTGGACATCCTCGTCCGGGAAACGGGACTCTATACTTGGACCTATTATGAACTGCTCGTCATTTACGCGATGTTCCAGATTCCCCGGGGCCTCGATCATCTCCTGACCGACAATCTCTGGATGGTTGGATACTATGTCCGCCGCGGCCAGTTTGACAAGTATCTGGTCCGACCGATGTCGGTCCTCTGGCACGTCATCATCGAACGGTTCCAGCTCGAAGCCGTCGGTGAACTCCTCGTCGGTGGCGCCGTTCTCGCGTACGCTTTACCGAATCTGAATGTGACACTGGATTTCGTCGCCATCATCTATCTCACGGCGTTTGTGATCCTTGGCGCGCTTATGTACACGTCTATCAAACTTGCGACCGCTTCCGTCGCCTTCTGGACAAAGGATTCAATGGCGATTCAGCAGGCGGCTTATGAAGTCTCGCTCTTCACGAAGAATCCGCTGGAAATTTATCCGCGGCCGCTACGCTTTCTGCTCGTCTACGTGCTGCCGTTCGGATTCACGTCCTTCTTTCCCTCGGTCTACCTGCTCAGCAAGTTTTCTGATTCGTCGGTTTTTCAAAATGGTCTGGACTGGATTATCATTCCGACCCCGGCGGGCATGCTCCTGCAGGCTTTCGTGACGACGGCCATTATGATGACAGGCGCTCTTCTGCTCTGGAGAAAGGGCCTGTCGCGTTATGAAAGCGCGGGAAGTTGAAGTCCGCATTTTATCTGCTGCAACACGAATGCAAGCATCATAAACAAAACGCCTTTCCGCATGATCGGAAAGGCGTTATTTCATTTTGAATAGGTTCTGTTCGTCTTGGCCAGAATGATCTCTTTTGATTTCATCAGTCGGACGATGTTCGAACGTTCGTAATCATCCAGTTTCATGTGGATGTAGTGGATCGTCTCCACATAATCGGGAATCATGATGAATTCGATGGCGTTGACGCGTCGGCGGGTCTTCTCGATTTCGTCGGCGAGCATGTCGCAGGCCTTTTCCAGACCGGCAAGTTCGACGAGCTTCGGCGCCACCGCCGCCAGATCGAGGACGGTCTTGTCCAGTAACGCCGGCGTGAAGGCGAAGCCATAGGTCAGATCCACAGGTCCCTGATTGACATGGTGGACGATCGGAATCTTGATGTTCATGACGTTCTTCTGGCCGATTTCGACGAGCGCCGCCTGTGCCGGAACCATGAGTGCTTCGAGAATGCCCTGGCGGCTCATCTTGACTTTCGCCTGGGCGAATTCGCCGATCAGCTGTTCGAGCGCCGTTTCGATTTCGATCCGGAGGGCACGGTTCTGACGGATGATCTCCATGAACCGCCGGATCATCTCGTCCTGTTTGTCTTTGAGCAGTTTGTGGCCCCGCCTTGCGGTGGCCAGCAGCCGTTTGAGCCGGGTGAGCTCCATCCGGGTCGGATTCACGTTCATCATCGCCGTCACCTCGCTTTCGGCCAGTATTTTTCGATCATTTCGAGGCTGATGCGCTTCAGTTCGTTTTTCGGCAGAATCGTGAGCAGCTGCCATCCGAGGTC
>CAZFHR010000088.1:0-5893 GCA_964519115.1 uncultured Candidatus Izemoplasmatales bacterium | reverse complement strand
TAAGCAACAAACCGACCAGTTTATCGACGACGGCGACGATCGTCTTGTAATCCTCGAATGCATTTTGCCGGAGAATGGCCGCAAGCATCGCGACGGCCGCATCATAGTTCTGCAAATACAGATAGGTATCCGTGAGCAACGTCGTCGTCTTCAAAAAGGCTTCGAGGTCGCCGGCTTTCAGGGTTTCGTCCTGAAGCGCCAGGAGCAGGTCGGCCAGTTCTTCGTTTTTGGGAAAAGCGGCGTAATCTTTCAGACTTTGTTCGAATTCCATCGGTTCACCTCCAAGGTGACGCTGCTGATCGGCGTCTTCTGAGCGTGTGAAGCGGCACGTTGCGATCGAGGTCGAGGATCGCGATCCTAACTTCATCTTCGGTGGCGTCGATCGTCGCATAGGTCGGCACTCCTCCCGAACGCGGCGTCGCCGCCGAACCGGGGTTGAGGAAGATCACGCCTTCCCGTTCCGCCAGGTAGGGCTGATGCGTATGGCCAAAGCAGACGATATTGCAGGCTTCCGCGCCAGCGCGTTCGGCCAAAAGCGCCAGGCCGTTCTTGACGAAATAACGGTGTCCGTGCGTCAGGAAGGTCTTCCAGCCGGCGAACACGGTCGTGAGTTCATAGGGAAAATCGGGTTCGAACGGATAGTTGCCACGGACGCCGTAGACATTGCGCGCCGATAATTCGTGTTCGCGCATTTCCGAATCGCCGAGCGAGATGAAACGGTCACCGTCACGGTTCAGAAGCAGGATCCGGTCGACGGCAACGGCATCGCGGTGATTGTCGCTGAACAGAATGATTTTCACTGCGCCCACCATTCCCGATCCGCCATCATCGCCCGGAAGGCGTTTCCCCGATGACTGATGGCGTTTTTTTGAACCGATTCCAGTTCTGCGACCGTCTGGCCGGATGCGGGGAGATAGAATAAAGGATCATATCCGAATCCACCTGTGCCGTTTGGCTGTTTTGCAATGATGCCGGTGAGCGCGCCACGATATACACGATAATCACCCGTCGGTTTCATCACGACGATCGTACAGACAAAGCGGGCGCGCCGGTCCGAGGTTCCGGCAAGCGCCGCCAGTAGTTTCTGGTTATTGCCCGCCGCCGTACCGGCAGCGGAAAAGCGTTGCGAACGGACTCCCGGAGCGCCGTCCAAAGCGACGACTTCGAGCCCGGAATCATCCCCGACGGCGAGCGTGCCGAAAGCGGCGACACAAGCTGCGGCCTTGAGGACGGCGTTGGCTTCGAAGGTTGCCCCCGTTTCCTCCACTTCGGCGATTTCCGGATGATCGGCGAGCGATTCCACACGAAATCCACAGGCAGCGAACATTGCTTCGTATTCGGCGATTTTGCCACGATTGCGGCTGGCGACGATGATTGTTTTCATGATATCACCCATTATCTTTTAGTATATCATATACGCTAGCGCAGATTCACTATATATTAAAGAAAAAAGACCGTTGCCGGTCTTCTATTTGTTGAGCCAGAGGATGAATTTTTCGATGTTCTGATTGCTGCCGACGAGCAGAATCTCATCCGCGTTTTCAAACGGCGTCGTTGAACTCGGGATCATGATCTTCTCGTTGCGGCGGACAGCGACGATGTTGACGCCGAAACGGGAACGGATTTCCAGTTCCAGAAGATGTTTTCCGATGATCTTTTTGGCGGCGGTGATGGAAACGAAACTGTATTGTTGATCCAATTCGAGATATTCAAGGAAGTTTCCCGAAACCAGGATTTTCGCCAGACGGCGTCCGGTCGATTGTTCTGGCCAGATCAGATGATCCTGATCGACGCCGAGTTTTTCGACGACGCGGGCATGATATTCGCTCTGGACCTTGACGAAGATTTCCTTGACGCCGAGGTCTTTCAGGATCAGGGTGGTCATGATCGAGTTGTCGACGTTGACGCCGGTCGCGATGATGACCGTGTCGTAATTGACGATGCCGACCTCGCGGAGGGCGTCGATGTCCGTCGAATCTAGGCAAACGGCGTTTGGTACCAGTTTTGCGACTTTGTCGATCTTATCCAGGTTGCGGTCGATGACGAGGACGTCGGCCTGGAGATTGACCAGTTCTTCGATCAGGGCGGTGCCGAAACGGCCGACGCCGATGACGGCAAATGATTTTTTTGTCATGTTGACACCAACTTTCATTGAAATCAAATCCATTATACATTTTTTTCGGCATTTGTCAAATTTCGCCGGTGCGACAAATCCAAAGATTCTCTTTTCACCGTCGCATTTGTGCGCTATAATGATAAAGAGAATATGGAAGCGGAGGAATTCACGATGATCAATCCCTATGAAGATCTGTTTCGTAAGAATCCCAACAACGATTCACCGAAACCGGCCCAAAACGCTTCCGTTCCCGCCTCGGATTTCGATCCGCTCGACGAGATCGAACCGAATCGCCGAACCAATATCTTTCTTCTGATTGTTTACGTCCTCGGGCTCATCGCCGTGAACCTTTTTTCGGTGTTGTATTATTCCTTAACGTATCCCGATCCCGATGCGACGCTCGCCGCCATCACGGAAACCGAAGTTAACTATGACACATTCGACAGCACCGATGATCCCGCTTTTCCCTACGGCGTGACTCTTCATGCCATCTTTCAAAACCAGAACGCGATCACCGTCGGTCAAATCTGGGTCAGGTTCGGCGTTTATGACGCCGATGGCGCGTTGATCGGATCGATTTACTACTCAAAGGATGACGTCGCTTCCATGGCGGAATATAGGATCGACGCCACGCTAGAGTATGAGGTACCGATTGCCGAGATCCGGTACGAATACGGTTTCAGCGTTTCCAATCAGTTCACGCTGATGGTCAATTTCTTTCACTCTTTCCTGATTGCGATCGCTTTCCTCTGGATCGATCGTTTCCATCTTGCGGACCGTTGGCGCCGCTTCAAAATCGACTGGAAATCCGCCATCGCCCATATCGTCGTCGGCTTCATCCTGGTATGGGGCGCCATGATCGTGTCATCAATCCTTTTGCAGTCCCTGGGCGTCTATGGCACTTCGGCCAATGAGGCCGTCATCGCTTCGATGTTCACGCCCGATGGGTTCACCCTGTTTCTGCTGTTTCTAACGCTCTGTATTTTCACGCCGATTGTCGAAGAATTGTTCTACCGCAAGGTTCTGTTCGGTTTCTTTTCCAAACGCGTCGGACCGATTCCGCCGATCATCGTTTCCGGGTTGATCTTCGGCTTCATGCATGTCGCTTCCTTTGGCGATCTCATCCAGGCGATTCCTTATGTCGCCATGGGCATGGTGTTCGGTTACGTCTATTATGCTTCCAAAAAGAACATCTACGTCACGATGGGCGTCCACTTCATCAATAATTTCATTTCCTGGGCAACGTACGCGATGCCGCTGATCGCCTGGATCGCCATCCGCTGAACCGCAAAAGAAAAAAACCGACCTGTGGCTTGAGCCCTGGTCGGTTTTTTCAATAAACGGATGCTATCTGACGGATTCCTTCAAAACCTTGCCGGATTTGAAAGTCGGAGCTTTGAGGCTGGGGATGTCGATGATTTTTCCCGAACGGGGATCATGGCCGGCGCGGGCTTTGCGTTCTTTGACTTCGAACGTGCCAAAACCGGTGAGGATGACTTTTTCGCCTTTGACCAAGGCTTCCTGAATGGCGAGGACGGTCGAATTCAAAGCTTTTTCAGCATCTTTTTTCGTCAGGTCGGAAAGTTCGGCGATACGGGCAACTAATTCGGATTTGTTCATTTTATCTTATCCTCCTATTGATTTGATTTCATTATAAGTGCCGTTTTTGAAAAAATCAAGCGTTATGCCGTAAATTTCCCGTCTTTTTGCGAAAATTTGCCTATTCGCGCTTGCGGAGGATCAATTTGAGCGGCGTTCCTTCAAAATCGAATACCTCACGTATGCGATTTTCTAAATATCGGTGGTAACTGAAATGCATTGCTTCGACGTCATTCACGAAAAGCACGAAGGTCGGGCATTTAACAGCCACCTGCGTCGCATAGAACACGCGAAGCTTGATCTGATTGTGTTCTTTCGGGGGATTCAGAGCCACCGCATCGGAGACGATTTCATTCAAGACCGAAGTCGAGATCCGTTTACAATAGTTGGCAAAAACCTTCCTTATGATCGGGAAAAGCAAGTGGATGCGGGTCTTCTTTTTCGCCGAGAGAAAGGCGATTGGGATATACGAGAGAAACTGAAATTCCTCGCGGAGGAGTTTGATCCATTCCTCCATTGTCCTGTCGTCCTTTTCGACGGCATCCCACTTGTTCACAACGAGGATGATTGCCTTCCCACCGTCAAGGGCGAATCCGGCGATGTGCTTATCCTGTTCCTGGATGCCGATCGTCGCATCGATCACGACAAGGGCGACATCGCTCCGATCGATCGCCTGCATCGCTCTGAGGGCGCTGTATTTTTCGACGGATTCGAAGATCTTGCCGCGCTTGCGAAGACCGGCGGTATCGATGACGACGTACTTTTCGCCTTCCTTGACGAACTCGGTATCAATCGAATCGGTCGTCGTTCCCTGAATCGGCGAAACGATGACGCGTTCAGATCCGAGGATCGCATTCACGAGCGATGATTTCCCGACGTTCGGGCGACCGATAACGCAGATTCTCGTCACGTCCTCGGAATACTCTTCGCCAGTCGACGGCGGAAACAGCGCGATGATCTTGTCGAGCAGGTCGCCGACGCCGATGCCGTGCGCCGAAGAAATCGCGACAACGTCATTGGCCCCGAGTTGATAGAATTCGTAGATGCCGTCCATCAGATGCCGGTCATCGACCTTGTTCACGGCGACGATGACCTGTTTGTGCGCCTGTTCGAGCAATCGCATGACGACGTAATCATCGGGATGGACGCCGTTCTGAACGTCGACTACGAGAACGACGACATGGCTTTCCTCAATGGCGATCTCGGTCTGGGCTTTGATTTCAGCCAAAAAGGGCGCATCGCTGATTTCGATGCCCCCGGTGTCGATTACATTGAATTTTTGGGAGAGCCATTCCGCTTTCGCATAAATGCGGTCGCGGGTAACTCCCGGCGCGTCGTCGGTGATGGCGACCCTGTCGCCCACGATGCGGTTGAAGAGCGTCGACTTGCCGACATTCGGCCGGCCGACGATCGCCACGGTTGGCAGCATAAGAATCACCTTTGTTTCTGATTCCCTAAGGAAATTACTTCTTGAATTTGGCGAACAGGTCGGCGAGCGATTGGTTGCCCGAGACGTTTTCGTTCAGGTGCGATTCGAATTCCTTGCGATCGGTCTTGTATACCGCTTTTTTAAGCGAAACGGTCAGTTTCCATTCTTTCGGGAAGAACTGAAGGACTTCGAGATTGAGGACTTCGCCGACTTTGACGACGTTCTCGACGCGTTCGATCCGTTCTTCAGCCAATTCGCTGATTGGCAGGAAGGCTTCGACGCCCTGGACTTCGACGATGGCACCCTTTTCATGGATGGCCTTGACGGTACCGGACACGATGTCGCCGCTGCGGACCTTGATGTCGGCCCATGGATTATACTCAAGATGTTTCTTTGACAGCGAGAACTGTTTCTTCTCCTCGTCAATTGCAGTGATCTGAAGTTCGACCTTGGATCCGACTTCGACATCGCCCGCCAGGTTGTAGGAAGGATTCCACGAGTAGTCGAAACGGCTGAGGAAGCCGCGCATTTCCTGTTCGATTTCGACGAGCATGCCAAACTGCATCTTTTTGAAGATCGTGCCTTCGACCTTGTCGCCGACTTTGTGATTCTTGACGAAGAGGGTCCACGGGTCTTCCTGCATCGCCTTGAGCGAGAGGCTGATCTTACGGCCGGCGAGTTTGATGACCTTGCAGGTGACCGTGTCGCCGACTTTGACGGCGTCTTCGACCTTCGCGGTGCGGTAGTGG
>CAZFHR010000087.1:0-5900 GCA_964519115.1 uncultured Candidatus Izemoplasmatales bacterium | reverse complement strand
AGCGTCGAAACCATCAGCGCGAGGGCGATCGACAGGGCGACGACGCGGGCAATCGGGAAGGTCGTGGCGAAGGTTTCTCCGCCGATCATCCGCATCGCCAAAACGAGGCCGAAGACGATCACGCCGAGGACGATGCCGTTCACGAGGCCGGTGAGAAACTCGTGGAATAGATGTTTCCAGACGTCTTTCTTGGCTTCGAGGCGGTTTTCGGCGAACAGCCGGATGATGACGCCGAGACTTTGCGTGCCGGTGTTGCCGCACATGCTCAAAATCAAAGGCATGAACAGCGCCAGCGCCGGAATCGCGGCCAGGACGTTTTCAAACCCGGCGACGACCGAACTCGTCAGAATGTCGGTGGCGAGGAGGATGACGAGCCAGGGCATCCGTTTCTTGAAGGACGAACGGACGTTTTCCTTCTCATCGTCGACGTCGATATCAGCGACGGCGGCGAGCCGGGCATAGTCTTCGTCGCTTTCGTCGTTCATCGCTTCGAACATATCGTCGAAGGAAATGATGCCCAGCATCCGGCCGCCATCGTCGACGACGGGCAGAAGCAGGAAGTCGTAGTCGCGCATCACGCCGATCGCCGTTTCGATCTTCGTCGTCGGCTGGACCGTAATCAGGTTGACCGTCATCAGGTCTTCGATCGACCGATCCGGACGATTGCCGGCGGCGATGACTTCCTTGAGCGACAAAACGCCGACGAGGATGCCGTTTTCGACGACATAGAGGTTGTTGATGAACTCGGTCTGTTCGGCGACGTCGACCATCGTCTTGATCGCCTGCTTGACGGTGATGGTGCGGGGAATCTGCAGATAGACGTTGTTCATGATCGAGCCGACGACGGTATCGTCGTAATCGATCATCGTCTTGATGCTGTTGCGTTTTTCGAGTTGGAGGAGGGCGAGGTAGGTGACGCGTTCATCCCGGGTCGGAAACGCCTGGATCAGGTCGACGAGGTCGTCGCCTTCCATGCCGTTGAGGATCTTCCCGGCTTCGGCGATCGCCAATTCCTTGATGTAGACGACTGCTTCTTCCGGATCGAGGTGTTCGAACACGTCGGCGAGCGTCTTGACGTCGAGGATGCGGTAAAAACGCTTCCGGTCGGTTAGGTCGAGCAGCGGCAGCGTCTGGCTCAGTTCGAAATCGTGGAATTCATCGAGGCTTGCCCGCTTCGCCGCCAGGTCTCCGTCGCCGCGGACGATGGCGGCGATCTGCCGTTCAAACGACAGTGTCGTTTCTGTTCCTTCTTCCGTCATCGTGATCCCTCCTTCCCTGATACTGATTTTATCATCATTCAGGACGGTTTACAACCGTCCGAATAAGGAAAAGGCTGGTTGTCAACCAGCCCGGAGTTATTTCTTGAAGCGATCTTTCAGCCACGAGGGAATCGAAACGTCTTCCGGTTCTTCCTCCGGTTTTTTCGGTAGCTTCTCGATTTCCTTTTTGACTTTTTCTTCTTTTTTAGCTTCCCGCTTCGACTTCGGCGATTCTTTCGCCGGCTGCGGTTCGACCGGCTGAACGGCCGGTTTGGATTCCGCTTTCTGGAACGTCTGGTCGCGGAAAAGCGGATCGTCAGAGAATCCGGTGGCGATGACCGTGACAACGATTTCGTCGCCCAGATCGGTATTGATCGCCGATCCATAGATGACGTTGATGTCGGTCGTCGAACTCTTCTGGATTTCATCGACGATTTCATGGATTTCATAAAGCGAAGCGTTGAGGCCGGACGTGATGTTGACGATCGCGTCGGTGGCACCGTTGATCGAGGTTTCCAAGAGCGGGCTGCGGATGGCGTCGCGGGCGGCTTCGACGGCGCGGTTTTCGCCGGAAGCGATGCCGATGCCCATCAGGGCCGTGCCCTTGTCCTTCATGACGGTCTTGACGTCGGCGAAGTCGACGTTGACAATGCCGGGAACGGCGATGATTTCGGTGATGCCCTGAACCCCTTGGCGGAGGACGTTGTCGGCTTCCCGGAATGCATCGAGGTACGGCGTGTCTTTTTCGACGATGTAGAGCAGTTTGTCATTGGGGATGACGATCAGCGTATCGACGAAGGGACGGAGTTCCGCAAGTCCCTGCATCGCGACGGCCGAACGCTTGCGGCCTTCGAAACTGAACGGCTTGGTAACGATGCCGATCGTCAGGCAGCCCATTTCGCGGGCGATCCTGGCAATGACCGGAGCAGCTCCGGTTCCGGTTCCCCCGCCCATGCCGGCGGTGATGAACACCATGTCGGTCGCAGAAAGGATCTCCCGGATTTCGTCTTCTGATTCCTGGGCGGCCTGCCGGCCGACTTCGGGATTGGCACCGGCGCCGAGACCGCGCGTCAGCATCTTGCCGAGCTGCAGGCGGATATCGGCTTTGGAAAGCCGGAGCACTTGCGCGTCGGTGTTCATGGCGATGAATTCGACGCCTTGGACGTCGTTCTCGATCATGCGGTTGATCGCCGATCCGCCGCCGCCGCCAACGCCAATGACTTTGATCACCGGCTTTTGGTTGAACTTTTCATTCATGTCGAACATGGACAACCCCCCTGTTTCGCGTCCGTCCGCCAAAAAGGCGGACGCCGGATGGATCTTGGCGCCGTGCGCACCGGCCAATGCCGGTCCGCGAAGAACCTTAGTATCATTATACGTAATTATGCCGGATTTATCAATATCTTCGAGCTTTTTTCGCTGGACCGATCATTCGAATTTGATGGCGTCGCTGATGTTGATCCGGGCGGCGTAACTCGCCGGAATGATCGTGGCCACAAGCGTCGACAGATGAATCAGAAGAAAGGTCAGCAGGATCGAGTCGAAACGGATGAAAACATTGTAGAAATACTGTTCGGGATGGCCGGTCCGATAGATGAAGAAGCCGAGGTAGGCGATGTAGAGCGCCGCCACGAGACTGATCAGGAAGGCGATCGCCCCGGTCATGACGCCTTCGAGGAGAAAATCGACCATGACCCGGACCTTGGTCGCGCCGAATGCTTTCTTGACACCGATTTCGGCGATCCGTTCCTTGACCGCAAAGATCATGATCGATATGATCGACGCCGAAGAGATGAGAAGCAACACGACGGCAGCGGCGATGAATGCGATCTTCAGCGTCTGATACTGGCTCTGGATGTCGGCGACAATGGCGTCGAAATAGACGATGTCAAGGACGGTGGCTCCTGTCACCATGTTGTTGAAGTAGTTGATGCGGACCCGGTTGACATCCTTCGTATCGTAGAAGACATATGTGATGTCGTCCGGTTCGGCAAGTCCGGGGAACGTGAAACTGGTGGTGACATAGATGGATGCCTGGTAGGCGAAATCATCGCCGCTGCCGTAATGGGCCAGAAAATCGACCTGGGACGCGGCCGACGCCTCGAAGACGCCGACGATTTCAAGAATGGAACGGCCGAGAATGCCGTAATCACCGGAATTGAGAATCCCATAGATCGGTACCGAAAGGATTTTCCCGACGGCCGACTCGCCGCCGTAAAGCATCAGGGCAGTCACCGAATCGATGAGCGCCACCGGCGCATCCAGGGTGACGTCTTCGTTCGTGAAGGAACGGCCTTCGGTCATGTCCGATGGCATCACGTAGTCGCCTTCGAAGATGAGACCGCCGTTGAACTGCGTGCTTGTCTGGACGAGACGGTATTGCAGGGCGATGTCCTGACCCTCGGCGCGAAACAGCGTGAGCGATCCTTCCGCCAGTGGTTTGAAGGAGATGTACTTGTCACCGAATTCGGAAGTGAGGTAGGCAAGAGGCCGCTGGCCGGAACTGTCAACTTCGACCTGCATGATCGCTTCTTCCTCGTAGTGCGAGTATTCGTTGAAATTCGAGAAGTAGATCGAGTCCAGCACAAAATACGAGGCCATGAGGATGATTCCCGGCACGACGAGGCCGATGACGGTCAAGGCGAAGCGGACTTTGTTCTTATACAGATTCTTGAACAGGTGCTTCAAACGATAGAGGGGCCCGAGCCGTTTCATAATAGATGCCCCATCGCCAGCCGGTACACCCGGTCGGCGTCTTTCGTCAGGGAGATATCGTGGGTGACGAGGATGATCGTGATCCCCTCTTCATTGAGTTCGCGGAAGATCTGCATGACGCTGTCGCGGTTCTGCTGGTCAAGCGACCCGGTCGGCTCGTCGGCGATGATCGTCGCCGGATGGTTGATGAGGGCGCGGGCGATGGCGACGCGCTGTTTCTCGCCACCGGAAAGCCGATTGACCTTCTTCTTGCGGAGCGGCTCGATGTCAAGGCGTCGAAGCAGGGTGTCGAGGTATTCGCGGTCGACGGTTCGCTTCCGGCTGTACATCACCGGAATCAGGATGTTCTCCTCGACGGTGAGGTCGCTGACAAGATTATACCCCTGAAAGACGAAACCGAATTCCTCGTTGCGAAGCCTTGCGACTTCCTCGTCGAGTTTGTGGACGACGTTCTGTCCATCCAGAAAATAACTGCCCGTCGATGGCATGTCCATGAGGCCGAGGATGCCGATCAGCGTCGTTTTTCCGGATCCGGATTTTCCCATGATCGTGATGTAGTCGCCGCCGTTGATCTGCACCGACAGATTTTTAAGCACGGCGAGATCGCCGAAGGATTTCGAGACGTTTTCCAGCTTAATCATTGTATTTCACGATCGTTCTGCCCACAAATTGCAGACCGACGGTCACGATGGTATAGGACTGAAGCGTCTGCTGGACGGTGACGTATAGCTTGGATACGGTGTCGGTGACTGGATCGAGCAGGTAGATGAATTTCGAGCCAAGTTCGTCGACGACGAACGTGCTCGGAACATAGGTCACGTTGGCGTAGGATGCCAGTTCAAGCCCGGTGGCCACGACGCTGCCGGGAAGCAGGGTCAGGCCGGGGACGGCCAGGTCGATGGTCACCAGACCGTCGACGACTTCATAGCCGATCGCTACGACGTCAGCGGCGTAGGTGGTGCCGTCATAGTAGACTTCGGCGACCGTCGCACCGGTGATGAAGCCTTCCAGCGCCTGCGGAATCGTCGTCCGGACGGTATGGTGCGTATAGTCGATGTAATAGATGATGAGGTTCTCGTCGGTCTCGTCGATCCGGATGACTTTGCCGGCGGTGCCAGCGAGCTGAGGAATCGATCCGACGACGGCGAGGCGCGTCGTTTCTGAGAATTTCTGGCCTTCGACGACGTCGATGCTATAGGTCAGTCCGACGACCGGATAAACGAACGTCAACAATCCGTCGTCGGCGGAAACGACTGTCCCGGCATTTTCATACAGATCGCGCAGGGTGCCATTGCGGATCACGTCGATCGTGTACTCGCGATCTTCGACCGATTCTTGGACGAGTGTCAGCCGCGGGCTCGTGATGTCTAGGGATTTGTCGAGGATGATGAGGATGGCGACCGTCATGACCGCGATGATGGAAACGAGAACGATGGTAAGTTTTTTCATAGGTATTCCGCCTTTCAGTGAAAAAAAACTATCTGGAAAAAGATAGTTCCCATTCGGCTGCGTGTTGCTATCTTTGAATAAAAGATATCACAAAAACGTGAAAAAGACAAGGGTGCGATGCACGAAATCAATGGTAATAGCGGGCAAAGAACGCCGTTTTGAACGCTTCCAGTCGATTCGCGCGGATGGCGTCGCGGATCTGTCGCATCAGGTCTTTCAGAAAATACAGATTGTGGTAAGTCACAAGCCGCAATCCGAGCAGTTCTTCCGCCTTGAACAGATGCCGGATGTAGGAGCGCGTATAGGTCTGGCAGACCGGGCAGCCACAATGGGGATCGAGGGGCTTCATATCCTGCTCATATTCCTTGTTCTTGATGACGATTTTTCCTTCGGACGTCATCGCCGTGCCATGGCGAGCGATCCGTGTCGGTTGGACGCAGTCGAACATGTCGACGCCCATCATCGCGCCGACGATCA